>JAEZEY010000502.1 GCA_023432845.1 Pseudomonadota bacterium | reverse complement strand
GCCAAGGGTTATCCGCTGGTCGTCACCATGGCCGAGACGTTCTCGGTCGAACGCCGCAAGCTGATGCGCTTCCTTGGCGCCAAGGTTGTGCTGACGCCGGCTGCGGGCCGCGGTTTCGGCATGGTCGCCAAAGCGCAGGAACTCGCCAAGGCCCACGGCTGGTTTCTGACGCGGCAGTTCGAGAACGAAGCCAATCCCGCCATGCACGAGCGCACCACCGGGCGCGAGATCGTCGACGATTTCAAGGACAGCGGTCTCGACTACTGGGTCACCGGCTTCGGCACCGGCGGCACCTTCAATGGCGTGTCGCGCGTGCTGCGCAAGGAAATGCCGAACACCAAGATCGTGCTCTGCGAGCCGGCCGACGCGCCGATGGTGTCGTCGCATACGCCGCAGGAGCGCAACGCCGACGGCACGCCCGCCAAGCCGAACGCGGCTTTCAAGCCGCATCCGATGCAGGGCTGGTCGCCGGACTTCATCCCGAAGATCACCGCTGAAGCCGTCGACAAGGGTGCGGCCAACGAAGTGATCACCATCGCCGGTCCCGAGGCGCTGAAATGCGCCAAGGACCTGGCGCAGAAGGAAGGCATCTTCGTCGGTATCACCGCCGGCGCCACACTCGCCGGCGCGCTCAAGGTCGCCGAAAAGGCCGCGCCGGGCTCGACGATTCTGGCTATGCTGCCGGATACCGGCGAGCGCTATTTGTCGACGCCGCTGTTCGCCGATATCGGCGCCGACATGAACGACGACGAGGTCAAGATTTCGCTGTCGACGCCCGGCCAGCAGATGCCGGCGAAGACGGCATGAGCGTATTTTTCGTTATGACCGGGCGTGTCCCGGCCATTTGAATCTAAGCAAGTAGGACATGGATGCCCGGCACAAAGCCGGGCATGACAGCGGAGCGGGAGACTATCATGGGTGTGATTGCCTGGATCGTGGTCGGCCTGATTGCCGGCTGGCTGGCGAATCTCATTCTCGGCGGCCGTGGCGGCCTCTTAGGCAACCTCGCGGTCGGCCTGGTCGGCGCCATCGTCGCCGGCGCCATCCTGCCGCGGCTCGGTATCTTCATCGCGCCCGATTTCATCGGCAACATCATCAGCGCCACCATCGGCGCCGTAATCTTCCTGTTCATCTGGCGTGCGGTGCGGGGTGCCTGACCGCGCGGACTGGGCGCCGGGCTTGTCGTTGTCAGTCGGCGTTGCGGCGCGCGTGTAAAACCGGTTTGACGGCGATCAAGGGCCGTCACCACGGCAGGCTGCATCATCATTTCCGCAAACGGGGTGGTGTCATGCGTTTGCTCTCCACGCTCACGGCCACGGCTTTCCTCGCAGCCGCCACTTTGCCGGCGTCGGCTCAGGCCAGCGATGACATTTGGCGCGCCGGCACGCGTATCCAGGTGGTCGCCGATGGTCACAACGAGGTCTGGACGGCCGGTGCTCTGGTCAGCGTGCGCGGCGCGGTCGGCGACAAATTGTACGCGGCCGGGGCCGAACTCGACATTCGCGCCGACGTCAAGGGGGACGCTTACGTAGCCGGCGCGATTGCTTCGGTGGTCGGCAACTATGCTCGCGATCTTTATGTCGCCGGGGCGCGCGTCGATATCGCCGCCAAAATTGCCGGTACTTTGAAGGCGGCGGGCGCGCGCGTGCTGGTGGGCCCGCAGACGGAGGTGCAGGGCGCGCTGCGGTTGGCTGGCGCCGATGTGGTCTTTTCCGGTGTTGGCCATGGCGGCGCCAAGTTCTACGGCGATAGCGTGCGGATCGATGGCCGTATCGATGGTGACGTTCTGGTACGCGCTCGCAATGTCTCCGTCGGACCGACCGCGGTCATCACCGGCAACGCCCGCTTCGAAACCCTGAACGATCCCGAAATCGCGCAGGGCGCGACGATCCAGGGGCCGCAGACCGTTACTATGCCGCAGCGGCAGGAGCGCAGCTTCAAGCGCGTGGCCGAAGTGCTGGTCGCGACTTTGCTGTTCGGCATTGCGGCCGGATTCGTCGCCGGCCTCGTGCTGCTTGTTGTGGCGCGGTCTTTTGTGGCGCGCGCCGTCGGCGCCGCGCGCGTTGCGCCGTGGCGTTCGCTGCTCATTGGCTTCGCCGTTCTGGTCCTGCTACCGCTGGCCGCCGTTGTTCTCATGGCGACCATCGTCGGCCTGCCGATCGGCTTGTTGAGCTTGCTGGCCTTGCCGCTGCTCTGGCTCGTCGCCACCGAGATTGCCGCCTTCGCCGTCGGCGACTGGCTGCTCAACCGCAGGCAGGAGGATCGCTCATTCGGCGCCCGGTTGTTGTTACTGCTGGTCGGCCTCGTCGTCCTCGGCGTCCTCGGTGCTATCCCGGTACTCGGGTTCCTGACCTGGTTTGGCGCGCTGATCCTGGGTCTGGGCGCGGTTTGGCAGGGCCTGCGCCGTGGCCCGGGACCCATCGTGGCAGGGTGACAGGCCTGCGGCCGAGCGACTTGCGGCGCGGTCGGCCCCGCCGTAAGTAACCCCCATGGCCGTCGTCCTCGACCTGATCAACAACCCGCGCCCCCGGCACCCGGAAAAGGCGCACCGGCCGGATTCCGTCCAGCCGCCGAAGCCCGACTGGATCCGCGTCAAGGCGCCAATCTCCCGCGGCTACGCCGAGACGCACGCGCTGATGCGCGAGAACAAGCTCGTCACCGTCTGCGAGG
>JAEZEY010000224.1 GCA_023432845.1 Pseudomonadota bacterium | reverse complement strand
CCTATGGCGACGGCGTCTCCGATGTCGATCCGCGCAAGGTTCTCGAATTTCATCGCACCCAAAAGCGGCTTGCGACCGTGACGGCGGTGCGTCCGCCGGCGCGCTTTGGCGGCATAGTTTTCGACGGCAATACCGATACCGTGACCGGCTTCGCCGAAAAGCGGCAGACCGACGAAGGCTGGGTCAATGGCGGCTTCATGGTGCTGGAGCCGGGCGTTTTCAAATACCTCAATAGCGACAGCGATGTACTCGAAGTCGATCTGCTCGAGCGCTTGGCACAGGAGCGCCAGTTCGTCGCTTACCGGCACGAAGGCTTCTGGCAGTGCATGGATACGACACGCGACCGGCAAACGCTGGAGAAGCTGTGGCAGTCGGGTAATGCGCCCTGGAAGAAGTGGGAGAGTTGAAGCGTGAACGGATCGTCCCATCCGCCCGTCTGCAGAAGCTGCGGTCACAAGCACCTGCATCTCGTTCTCGATCTCGGCGAGACGCCGCTGGCGAACTCGCTGATCGCCGAGTCCGATCTGTCGGCGCCGGAAGACTGCTTCCCGCTGGTTCTGTATTTCTGCCCCGAGTGCACTCTGGTGCAAATCGGCGAGACCGTGATCCCGGAGCGGTTGTTCAAGCACTATCTCTACGCATCGTCATTTTCCGACACGATGCTGGCGCATGCGCGCGATCTCGTCGGCTTGATGATGAAGACGCGCAAGCTGAGCAAAGACAGCCTGGTCATCGAAATCGCCAGCAATGACGGCTACCTGCTGCAATACTACAAGCAGCAGGGCATTTCGGTGCTCGGCATCGAACCGGCGGAAAACCTCGCCGCCGTCGCCGAGAAGGAAAAAGGCATTCCGACGCTGGTCGAATTCTTTGGTCCGGCGTTGGCGAAGCGCCTCGTTGCCGAAGGCCGCAAGGCCGATGTCATCCACGCCAACAACGTATTCGCGCATGTGCCGAACCCGAACGATTTCATGGCGGCGCTCCATGAGGTGCTCAAGCCGGATGGCGTCGTGGTGATCGAGGTGCCGTATCTCGGCGAACTCATCCGCAATCTTGAATTCGACACCATCTATCACGAGCATTTCAGTTATTTCAGCCTGACCGCGGTCGAGATCATCGCGCGCCACAACGGCATGCAGGTTGCCGATGTCGATCTGGTCAAGATTCACGGCGGTTCGCTGCGGCTGTTCATCACCCATGCGGATGCAGGGCCGGTGTCGCAGAAGGTGACCGACATGCTCGCGGCTGAGAAGGCTCAGGGCATGCACGAGGCCGCCTTCTACGACGACTTTGCCGGCAAGATCTGGCAGCTCAAGGCCGAGCTCGTCAGCCGGCTCAGTTCACTCAAGCAGGAAGGCCGCAGTATCGCCGCCTATGGCGCCTCGGCCAAAGGCTCGACACTGCTCAATGCCTTCGGCATTGGCCGCGATGTGCTCGACTTTGTGGTCGACCGCTCCACCCTCAAACAGGGCCTGTACACGCCGGGCAGCCACCTGCCGATCCTGCCGCCCTCGGCCCTGACCGAACGCGCGCCCGATTATGCGCTGCTGCTCACCTGGAACTTCGCCGACGAGGTCTTGGCGCAGCAGAAGGCTTATCGCGAAGCCGGTGGCCGGTTCATCGTGCCGCTGCCGACCGTCAGGGTCATATGACGGACCGCCGCGGCGAGGAGGTCGTGTTGCTGACTGGGGCAACCGGGTTTATCGGCGCGCATTGTCTGGCCCGGCTCCTCACCGAGGATTGCACCATCCACGCCGTCAACCGGCGGGGAAAGGGACCGGCCGCCGACCGCGTCACGTGGCATGCGACCGATTTGCGCGATCCGGCCGCGGCGGTGGCGATCGTCCGCAAGATCAAGCCCGGCCGGCTGTTGCACGGCGCTTGGAACGCCGTGCCGGGACAATTCTGGAATGCGCCCGACAACAAGGATTGGCTGGAAGCCGGCTAGGCCATGATTTGCGCCTTCGGCGAGAGCGGTGGGCGGCATTTCGTAGGCGTCGGAACTTGCGCCGAATACGACTGGCAGCAGACCGAATTCAAGGAGGATGAAACGCCGCTGAAGCCTTCGACGCTATATGGGGAGGCCAAGGCGGCACTTAGTGAGGCGGCCTTTGCCGACGCCGGCGTTCACGGCTACACCGCGGCCTGGGGACGTATCTTTCAACCCTACGGTGTCGGTGAGGAGGTGCCGCGCTTCATTCCCGCGGTCATTGAAGCTCTCGTCGCCCAACGACCTGTTGAATTGACGGACGGCCGGCAGGAACGAGATTTCATCTTTGCGCCGGATGTCGCCGACCTGCTGGTGCGTCTTCTAATGGGCGGCTGTCACGGTGCCTATAACGTCGGCACCGGGCGGGCGACGAGCCTGCGGGCGGTCGCCGAATATCTCGGCAGCAAGCTCGGCGGCGCCGATCTGCTGCGCTTCGGCGCCCGGCAGGCGCCGGTCAGCGAGCCGATGCGGCTGATCGCGGATATGACTAAGGTCCGCCACCAGCTCCAGTGGGCGGCACCGACCACGTTGGAGGCCGGCCTTGACGAACTGGTGAACCGAGCTTTAGGGGTTGCCGGAGGCCACGCCGGCCCGCCGAACGGGGCGACAAGGGGTATTTGCTGAGCCATGCGTATCATTATCGACACAGACGCCAAGACCCTGACTGCCGATGACGGGCAGGCTCTCGACCTCTACGGCAAGGAAGCCTTCGAGACGATCTCCGACCTCTGGCTGAAGACGAGCTGGAATCAGAAATACTCCTATACGTTCACCTGGATGGGGCGCCCCGTCATTCAGCACCCTGAAGACACCGTGCGCCTGCAGGAGATTATCTACTTCCTCAAACCCGACGTCATAGTCGAAACCGGGGTCGCCCACGGCGGCTCGCTGATTTTCTACGCCAGCCTGCTCAAGTCGATGGGCCATCCCGGCCGCGTCATCGGAGTGGACATCGAGATCCGGCCGCATAACCGCAAGGCCATCGAAAGCCACGAACTTTTCCCCTACATCACCTTGATCGAAGGTGACTCGACGGCGCCGGCGATCATCGATCAGGTCCGCAAGGCGGTAGGCTCCGCCAAGACCGTGCTGGTGCTTCTCGATTCCAACCACAGCTACGCGCACGTCTCCAGGGAGCTCGAGCTCTATAAGGAATTCGTCACGCCGGGGTCGTACATCGTCTCGACCGACGGCATCATGCAGATGGTTTATGACGTGCCGCGTGGAGAGCCGGGCTGGATCACCGACAACCCGGCGAAGGCAGCGGTCGACTTCGCCAAAGCCCATCCGGACTTCGTCATCGAAGAGCCCGGCTGGAAGTTCAATGAGAGCGAGCTCGACAAGACCATCACCGCCTGGCCGAATGCCTGGCTCAAGCGGATCAAATAGCGCAACCACCGCGGCAGGGAGGCTGAATGCATGCGCTTGCGGCCGTTGGACCTGGAGGGGCTTTTCGTTATAGAGCCCGACCCGATCGCCGACAACCGCGGCTTCTTCGCCCGCTGCTACAGCGCCGACGTTCTCAAATCCGCCGGGCTGGTCTGCGATTTCCCCGAGTGGAGCCTGTCCTACAACAAGCGGCGCGGCACGCTGCGGGGGCTGCACTGGCAGGCCGCGCCCCACGAAGAAACCAAGCTGGTGCAATGCATACGCGGCGCGATCTTCGACGTTGCGGTCGATGTGCGGCCGAGCTCATCGACGCGCGGTCGCTGGATTGGCGTCGAGCTCTCCGCCGAGAACCGCAGTCTTTTTTATATCCCTGCGGGCTTCGCCCACGGCTTCCAGACGCTGACCGACGATGCCGAGCTTTACTACCACATTTCCGAGCCGTTCCGGCCGGAGGCGTCCCGCGGCGTGCGCTGGAACGATCCTGACATTGCGATCGATTGGCCGGCCGCCCACAAGCTTACGATGTCGGAGCGGGATAAGGGGCTGCCGCTGTTGGTTGATGTCGCGGACTGAAGTGCGGCTCGCGGCGAGCCATTTCTCGTGCTCCGATTTGAGTTACTCGATGGCGTAAGCTTCACCATGAAATCATCAGGTGCGCCGGGCGCGGGAAACCCTGCGAGCTTCTGTGTGATTCTTCTACCATCTTCAGAGAATAATGAAACGGGTCGTTCCAGTTGGTCGTGCGATGCGAAACTGGTTCATGCACCCATGAGTTGGGTAGAAAAGCGGCTGGTTGGCGGGTTCGGGGATTGGTTCAATGTCGGGCGGCGGCATCGTCTGCCCCCCGCCTATGACAATCCTGTGGGTCTCGATCCAATCGGCTTCCGGTGCCGGGTAAGGCTTACAGCCTCGTGCCACGCCTGCGCCTTCAGGAGCGGGATTGCCATCGGCCCGCGCCAGAAGTTCTCATCCATGACGGTATCGTGCTTTATGCCGGGAATGCGCTTTACAACAAACGCGATAGAGCTTCGACGTGATTGCCGCCGGAGCATGTAGCGATGGCGTCCTTAAACTTTTTGTTCTTGGTGTGCTTGCTGGACCGCCAGAGGCCGAGCTGGACGCAGATGCCCGCAACGTAAGTCGGAAAAACCGCGATATTGTTGCCCTGCCCGGATCCGTCATTGAGGTTGACGGCTTTCTTAGCTGCCCCCATTTGATCGCCAGCGGGCTGTCCCACATAGCGCCGGGGTTTTTATATGGATTGTTCCTTGGCCATAGATGCTCCATGGGAAAAGCCGCCCCCCCCTGACGCGCATTGTGAATATAAACCTATTGTTGTGCTCGGCGGAATTGCTAGAAACTACTTATGAAGCGGCTCTTGCTCAAGATCGTGACGCTTTACCCTCGGTCCCGCGAGCCAATCGGCACCGGGCCTGTTTCCCTTGCACGCCTCACCTACTCAATGCCCGGCGTTCGCGATTACTGGGCCAAGATCGGAAGCCACGAAATCGGCAAGACGGCAAGAGCCAAATTCCCGAACCGATACTATCACCCGTGCAAAGGATTCTTCGGCAGAGTCGGGTTGCGTTGGAAGCCGCTTCCTCTTGCTGCTGAGATAGAGATACAGCCCCCGTGGCGTTAGGAGCGATGCGGTGAAGTCGAAATGATGCCTTCCGGCACTCGCGCGCATCCGCCAGTCGGGGCCGCAAC
>JAEZEY010000222.1 GCA_023432845.1 Pseudomonadota bacterium | reverse complement strand
GGAGGTAAAGAGGTGCGCGCCGCCAACTCCTTCGCTCCCTATAAACCCAGCCTTGCCGAAGCGCGCATTGCTCCCGCGCCAAGTCTCGATCATGGTCGCCGTTTGCTTCATCAAGGACCTGCCTATTGGAATTCGCTCTGGCCTCCACACTCATCCCCATCGCCGCCATCCTCCTGCTCGCCGGCCTCGTCAAAGGCGTCATCGGCATGGGCTTGCCGACGGTCGCCATCGGCCTCCTGGGCTTGATGTTCACGCCGGCGCAGGCTGCGGCGGTGCTGATCGTGCCCTCGCTCATCAGCAATATCTGGCAGGCCCTGGTCGGCGGCGCCTTTCGCGAGCTCGTCGCGCGGCTGTGGCCGCTGTTCGTTGGCATTTTCATTGGCACGGCGATCGGCGCGATCTGGCTCGTGCGCACGGGCGGCGGCAGCGCGACCTTGTGGCTCGGCGTCGCGCTGATGGCTTACGCGCTGCTCGGTCTCTTCAAGGTCGAGTTCAAGGTGCCGGCCGCGCGTGAAAGGAGCATCGGCTTCGTCTGCGGCATTGGCACCGGCGTGATCACGGCGGCGACCGGCGTCTTCGCCATTCCGATGGTGCCGTATCTCCAGGGCCTCGGCCTCGACCGGCACCGGCTCGTTCAGGCGCTCGGCCTGTGCTTCACCGTCTGTACCATCGCGCTGGCCGCCGCGTTGCGCCAGGCCGGCGAAATACGCGCCGAACTGCTGTGGCCGTCGCTGGCGGGCGTCGTCGCCGTGCTGATCGGCATGCGGCTCGGGCAAATGCTGCGCGGCCGCATCCGGGCGGAGGTTTTTCGGCTATGCTTTTTTGTCGGCCTGCTGATGCTGGGCGGGCATCTGGCGTTGCGTTCCATCCTGTGATGGACTGTATGTACGCAAACGATTGACCGGAGCGTCGCCCATGAAAGTCGTCGATCTTTCCCATGTCATGAACGTGCACACGCCGGGCTGGGTCGGCTATGCCGGCAACAAGATGTACTACGCGCAGAATTTGCAGACCGTGCGTATCGTCGCCCAGCGCATCGATACTGCGCTGCATGTCGGCACCCATTTCGACGGCGCCATGCACGCGACCGACGATCCGAACGGCGACATGGCGCATCTGCCGCTCGATTACCTGATGAACCGCGGCGTTGTGGTCGACATCTCGAAACACATGCACGATTGGGCGGTGATTACGCCGGAGATCATCGAGTCGGCCGGCGCCGATATCCGTGAAGGCGACATCCTCATTCTGCACACCGGCTGGCACAAACACTACGAAGGTCGGCCGCAGCAGGATCTGGTGAAGTACTTCTGCTATCACCCCGGGCCGAACCTCGACACGCTCCATTGGATGCTGAAGAAGAAGATCAAGTGGTGGGGCATGGACACGGGTTCGTGCGACCACGCCATGAACACCTCGATCCGCTTCATGCGGCCGGATATCGCCGAGGAGTTCACCAAGAAACACGGCAAGACGCCGGGCGAGTTCTTCGGCACTTTCGAGTTCACGCACAAGAAGTCGGGCCGGTTGGTGCGCGACAATGTGTTTCCGTTCCACACCTGGGCTTTCGCCGAGGGCCTGCTGCATGCGGAAAACATCGGCGGCGATATCGAGCTGATGCTAAACAAGCGTTGTGTGATCGGCGCTTTTCCGTGGCGCTATGAGGGCCTGGAAAGCTGCCCGTGCCGCATCGTCTGTTTCGAGGACACCGACATGTCGGTCGAGGCGATCGGCGACGCTGCGCGGGCGATTATGCCGAGGCGCTAGGCCCAGGCTGCCGGGAAGACAGGCGGCGCCTGCCCAACATTCCGGCGCAAAACCGCTTGTCCGAAATTCGTTTGCGTGCATATAATTCTAATCAGCAGTGAGGGGGGCTCATGCCGCATATCACGATGCGCGACGGTGTTCGGCTTTATGCCGAGGAAACGGGGACCGGGACCCCGATCGTCTTCATCCACGAATATGCCGGTGACTGGCGCACCTGGGAGCCGCAGATGCGGTTCTTCTCGCGGGCTCACCGTTGCGTCACCTATAGCCAGCGCGGCTATCCGCCGTCGGACGTGCCGACCGATCCCGGCAAGTACGGTCAGAACCTGACGCGCGACGATGTCATCACGCTGATGGACGCGCTGAAGATCGACAAGGCTCACATCGTCGGTCATTCGATGGGCGCGCTCACCGCGCTCTTGGTCGGCATCAAATATCCCGAGCGCTGCCTGTCGGTGACCGCCGCCGGTTGCGGCTACGGCTCGAGTCCCGATGCCAAGGTCGTCGAACAGACGCGCGAAGCCTCGCGCGAAACTGCCAAGATGTTCGAAACACTCGATTTCCCGACCGCGGCCGCGCGCTATGCCGACGGCGCGACGCGTCAGACCCAGAAATACAAGGACCCGCGCGGCTTCGCCGAGTTCGCGAAGATGCTGGCGGAGCATTCGCCGATCGGCCACGCCATGACCATGCGCGAGGTGCAGGCCAAGCGTCCGACCTTGTGGGACATCCAGGACGATCTGAAGAAATTCAACCTTCCGCTTCTGGTGCTGGTCGGCGACGAAGACGACTGGTGCCTGGAAGCCAGCGTCTTCATCAAGCGCACGGTGCCGACCGCGGGCCTCGTCGTGATCCCGCGCTCCGGCCACACCATTACCAGCGAAGAGCCGGCGGCTTTCAATGCGGCGCTCGCCGACCTCATCGCCAATGCCGAGGCCGGCAAGTGGATGTCGCACCGCGCTCGATGAGTCTCAAGACAGTATCAATCGCGCGTTTCAACGGAGATCGATGATGGACCTTAAACTCAACGGCAAGACCGCGCTTGTGACCGGCGGTTCGGAAGGCATCGGCAAGGGCATCGCGCTGGCGCTCGCCAAGGAAGGCGTCGATGTTGCGATCTGCGCGCGCCGCATGGAGCCGCTCAAGGCCGCGGCCGACGAAATCGCCAAGGCGACCGGCCGCAAGATCGTGCCGATCACGGCAGACCTGCGCTCCGACAAGGACGCCAAGAATTTCGTCGAGCAGGGCCACAAGGCGCTCGGCCGCGTCGACATCATGGTCAACAATGCCGGCTCCGCCGCCGGCGGCGTGATCGAGCATTTGACGGAAGACGACTGGGAAAAGGGCCTTCAGCTCAAGTTTATGGGCTACGTGCGTTGCCTGCGTTACGTGCTGCCGATCATGCGCGCTCAGGGCGGCGGACGCGTCGTCAACCTCATCGGCAATGACGGCGTCAAGCCGTCCTACTGGGAAATCTGCCCGGGTGCGGCCAATGCCGCCGGCCAGAATCTCACGCTGTCGCTCGCCGGCCAGTACGGCAAGGAGAACATCTCATTCGTCGCCGTGAATCCGGGTCCGGTGCGCACCGAGCGCTGGGCCGGTCTGGTTGACGCCATGTCGCGTGACATGAAGATTCCGCGCGAGGAAGCCGACAAGCTGGCACCGGCCTCGATCCCGCTCGGCCGTATCGCCGAGGTCGAGGAAGTCGCCAACCTCGTGACCATGCTCGCGTCGCCGACCATGCACATGGTCAATGGCACGATGATCGAAATCGACGGCGGCCAGGACAAGCCGCTGATGGACCGCTTCCGCGACCGGCCGAGAGGTTAAGCGATCGGCCGATCGCGGCTGAATTGGAATTCATGCCGGGACGTTTGCTTGACAGGGTGGAAAGGCAATCGGACTATTTGAAACACCGAAAAAATCGTCCGATTGAGGAATCACGAATTGTCGAACTTGCGGCGCCTGATCCCAAGCGTCGCCATGCATGGAGTCGCACGATGAAAGCCAAGCATTATCTGACGCCGCTCGCCTTCGTCCTCGCCGCCGGATTGAGCCTCCCGGCGGTCGCTCAGGGCACGATCAAGATCGGTGAACTGAACAGTTACAAGTCGCAGCCCGCCTTCCTCGATCCCTACAAAAAGGGCATGGAGTTGGCGCTCGAAGAGGTCAACGCCAAAGGCATCAACGGCAAGAAGATCGAACTCATCAGCCGCGACGACGGTGGCAACCCCGGCGAAGCGGTCCGCGTCGCCGAAGAACTGGTGACGCGCGAAGGCGTGACGATGATCGCCGGCACCTTCCTGTCGCATATCGGTCTCGCGGTCACGAACTTCGCCGGGCAGAAGAAGGTGTTCTTCCTCGCCGCTGAGCCGCTCACCGACAAGATCACCTGGGAGAACGGCAACAAGTACACCTACCGCCTGCGTGCGACCACCTACATGCAGACGGCGATGCTGATGCCGGCCGCGATCGCCGCCAAGAAGAAGCGCTGGGCGTTGGTCTATCCGAATTTCGAATACGGTCAGTCGGCGGCCGCGAACTTCAAGGCCATGCTGAAGAAAGCGCAGCCGGACGTCGAATTCGTCACCGAGCAGGCGCCGCCGCTCGGCAAGGTCGACGCCGGCGCCGTGGCGCAGGCGATCGACGACGCCAAGCCGGACGCGATCTTCAACGTGCTGTTCGGGCCCGACCTCGCCAAGTTCGTGCGCGAGGGCAATACCCGCGGCGTGTTCAAGGATCGCACTGTCGTCAGCCTGCTGTCCGGTGAGCCGGAATATCTCGACCCGCTCGGTGCCGAAGCTCCCGTCGGCTGGATCGTCACCGGTTATCCGTGGGACAAGATCAAGACGCCGGAACACACCGCCTTCCTCACGGCCTACCAGAAGAAGTTCAACGACTATCCGCGTCTCGGTTCGATCGTCGGTTACGCTACCATCAAGTCGATTGCCGCCGGCCTTGCCAAGACCAAGGGCCTCGACGCCGAGTCGCTGGTCGAAGCCTTCAAGGGTTTGAAGGTGGACAGCCCGTTCGGTCCGTTTATGTACCGCGCCAGCGACCATCAGGCGACGATGGGTGCCTATGTCGGCAAGATCGCGCTCGAAAAGGGCAAGGGCACGATGGAAGACTTCAAGTATGTCGACGGCGCTTCCGTTCTGCCGAGCGACGAGGAAGTCAAGAAGCTGCGCCCGGCGTCAGCGAACTAGTGTGAGCTATGCGACAAACTCGCTTCCCCTCTCCCCGTGGGGGAGAGGGTGGCGAGTGCGGAGCGATAGCGCGCACGAGCCGGGAGAGGGGTGAATGGTGCATAAAGCTCCGGCCCCCACGCCCCGGCGGGGGCCGCGGGCGCG
>JAEZEY010000333.1 GCA_023432845.1 Pseudomonadota bacterium | reverse complement strand
CGCTTCGAGGTCAGCAACCCCGCCATTGAGAAGGACAAAGCCTGGTTTGCTGATATCGCGCCCATCGTTAACGGTGAACATAAGGCACATAAGGTCGGTCGCGACTACCTGGAGCTAAACCCTGACGTCGATGAAGACCTGCTTTACGAGCGCCTGGACCGGTTGTGCGATATCACCAAGAAGCAGATCGGCCTGATCGAGCTGGCGGCAGATCTGGATATCGAGACGGTCACCGAGATCTTTATCCGCATCAACTCCAAGGGTGTGGTGCTTAGCCAGGCGGACTTTGTCATGTCGAAGATCGCCGCTAACGAGGAGTTCGATGGCAACACCCTGCGCAAGGCCATCGACTACTTCTGCCACCTGTCCATTGCGCCGGAGTTCTACGCGCATATCGAGAACAACGATAAGACCTTCGTGCAGACCGAATACTTCAAAGCTATGCGCTGGCTGAAGAGTGAAAACGACGACCTCTACGACCCCAGCTACTCGGACATGCTGCGCGTGGCCTTCACCACCAAGTTCAATCGTGGACGGCTGTCGGATCTGGTAGGGCTGCTCTCTGGCCGTAACTTCGAGACGCGTAGCTACGAGAAGGAAATCGAAGAAGCGTCCTTCAAGACCCTGAGCGAAGGGGTCAGGGAGTTCATCAATGAAACGCACTTCAAGCGCTTCCTGATGATCATCCGTTCGGCTGGCTACGTGGACAGCTCCATGATCGGCTCGGTCAACGCGCTGAACTTCGCCTATGTGCTGTACCTCAAGCTCAAACGCGACCTGGGCAACAACCCCAATATCGAAAGCTGGGTGCGCCGCTGGTTCGTGATGTCGCTGCTTACCGGGCGCTATTCGGGTTCGCCGGAGTCCCGGTTCGACAAGGACATCAAGGCCGTGCACGAGCGGCCCTTTGCTGACGTACTGGCTGATATCGAAGCGGCCGAACTGTCTGATGCCTTCTGGGACTTCGGCCTGCCGCAAGCCTTGAACACCTCGTCCGTCAACGCTCCGGCTATCAAGGTGTTCTGGGCCGCGCAGGCCAATCGGGGTGACAAGGGCTTCCTGTCCAAGGACATCACCGTGCGCGACATGCTCACGCACCACGGCGATATCCACCACATCTTCCCGAAGAACTTCCTCAAGCAGCGGGGGCTGCTGAGAAGCAAGTACAACCAGGTGGCCAACTACGTGTACGTGCAGCAGGAAGTGAACATCAAGATCGGCGACACCGCCCCGGCCGCTTATATGGCGAAGGTGTTTGACCAGTGTCAGCAAGGCGCTGCGCACTACGGTGCGATCATCAGCCTGGATGATCTTAAGGCCAACCTGGCCGCCAACTGCCTCCCGGATGACCTCGCTGCCTATCATCTTGAGCAGTTCGAAACCTTCCTCACCGAACGCCGCCGGCTGATGGCGCAGAAGATTAAGCAGTACTACTGGGGGTTGTGAGGGGTATTTCCCACAGCGTTGTGAATGAGCCCCTCTTCGTGTCGGTAAACAAAATTACCAATAAATAACGGTTTTTACGTATATAACGATCTTTCTCGGCCTTCAAGATTGCATAACATACTGTTTTTAAAAGAAAACATGAGTTGGCACGGAATGCGCTTATAGGGAGATATCCAATTGACTATCAAGGAAGTACACAGTGTCAGAACTCAAAAAATTCCAGGTCCAAACCGCCCGTCCGCTGCCGATCATCGTTCTGGCTGACACCAGTGGCAGCATGTCTGTGGATGGCAAGATCGAGGCGCTGAACAAGGGCCTGAAAGACATGATCAGCAGCTTTGCCGGCGAGAGCCGCCTGCGGGCTGAACTGCAGGTCAGTTTGATCACCTTTGGCAGTCAAGCAGAGGTGAATTTGCCTTTGACTCCGGCTCATCAGTTGCAGGGCTTCACCCCGCTTACTGCTGCGGGGGCGACTCCGCTGGGTGGTGCTCTGGCACTGGCCAGCCAGATGATCGAAGACAAGGACAGCATCCCCTCCCGCGCCTACAAACCGGTAATCGTGCTGGTTTCCGATGGCCACCCTACTGATGACTGGCAGGGTTCCTTTGCTCGTCTGGCCAATGGCGAGCGCTCGTCCAAGGCCACTCGCTTTGCCATGGCCATCGGTGCTGATGCCGATGAGAGCATGCTCGGTGATTTTGCCAATGACCCGGAGGCACCGCTGTTCCGTGCCGAGAATGCTGCGGATATCCACCGTTTTTTCCGCGCTGTGACGATGAGCGTCAGTGCACGTAGCCGCTCGGCGACGCCGAATCAGTCTGCTCCGCTGCAAATCCCGACGGATGATCAGGACTGGGATTTCTGATGCGCTTGTTGGCGAGTGGGGCTTCGGTGAGGGGCCCCGCCCACCAGCAGGATGACTCACCTAACCAGGATGCCCTGGCCGTCAGTGGTATACGCGGCGGTTGGTGCGTTGCAGTTGCCGATGGATTGGGCAGTCGCCCCTTGAGCCACTTCGGTTCGCGCAAGGCGGTGCAGTTGTCACGGCACGTGCTTCGGTGCCAGGCGGACATTACTCATGCAGCGGTTACTGACGAGGTTCGCAAGGCCTGGCTGGCCTGTTTTGGCGAGCGTTATCGCCTGCATGAAACGACCTGCCTGTGGGCGCGCGTGGATGCCCGTGGCCGGGCTGTTGCCGGGCAGATTGGCGATGGATTGCTGCTGGCAAGAAGCGCTGGCGCTTTCAAGGTGCTGACCGATCAACGCCAGGGCTTCGGTAATCAGACCCTGACCTTGGCCCAGGCGGATGCCCGGAATACTCGCAGTTTCGAGTTTGAGTTGAGCCAGCCGGGTGATGGCGTACTGCTGATGACGGATGGTATCTCGGATGACCTGATTCCATCGCAGCTTGAGTCGTTTTTTGATGCCATTTACAGGCGCCAACTGCGTTGTAGTAGCA
>JAEZEY010000284.1 GCA_023432845.1 Pseudomonadota bacterium | reverse complement strand
GGCGAGCATCGGCACCGGCGGCGCTGCCGGAATATTGACGCCCATTGGCGGCGCCTTGGCGGGCCGCGGCTGCGGCAATCGCGCGGCGGCGCGGGCAGGCTCGGCGGCATAAGCCAGCGCGCCGGTCGAGGCCGTGGTCATGGTGTCGGCGAAGGTGAAGGGCGACTGCGCCACCGTCGGCGCCAGATCGCCGCTGGCGACCGCATAGGCCCACAGGCCGGCGGCCGGCGTGGCAATCACATTCGGCGCGGCGGGCGCGGGCTCGGCGGCGGCAACCGCGACTGGTTTCGGCCGCGACGACGGCAACGGCACGACCGTCGTTGTTTCGATCGGCTTGGGTTTCACATTGGCGCTCGCCAGCGTGATCTTCGCCGGCGTCGCATCCGACGCTTCGTCAACCCGCTCTTCCGCGGTGGCGGATCGTGTGAACAGCGCCGCCAGCAGATTGCGCGGCTTCTTCGTGGCGTCGCTGCGCGCTTCGGTGATGCCGGCCTCGCGCGCCTGCGCCATGATCACCCCGGACGGCGCATTGCCCCGGCGTTGCACGTCGGCGAGCGCCAGCGCGTAGCCGGCGAGCGGCTGGCCATCGGACGGGATATGCACGGTGCGCTCGTCGGGAAACACCTTGACCAGTTGCTCGCGTGTCATGCGCGGCCAGTGGCGGATCGAGCCGGTGTCGAGATGCACGAACGGCGAGCCCGAGGTCGGATAGAAACCGACGCCGCCGCGCTGCAGGCGCAGTCCGACTTCGCGGATCTTGGCGAGCGGCACACCGGGAATTTCAAAGTCGATGGCGTGGCCGGTGGTGTGGTTCGAGTTTTCAGCGACGCCACTCGAGCGCGCGCGCAGCATCTTGTTGGTGCCCGGCGCGCGGTAGGCGGAGATGATCTCGATCGGCTGCTGGCCGCCGACCTCGCGATAGACTTCCCACAGGATGTCGAACAGCGTGGGGTCCATCGTGATCTGTTCGTCGCGGCGCCAGTCGCGCAGGAACCAGTTGAGCTTCTTAAGCCCGGCGTCGTCATAGCGCCCGTTGCGCTTGTATGTGACCGTGATGGTCTCTCGCGTATGCAGATGCAGGAAGGAGAGGCTGCGGCTGTCGCCCTCGGCCGCGGCCGGCTGCAGCGCATAGACTGCACCTAGCACCATGGTACCGGCGAGCGCGGCCGACAGGCCGATCCTGCTGCTCAGGCGCCGAATGGAAAGCGATTTATCGCGAGAAACGCCGCGTACCGACACTGACACAATCCACGAACTTCGTCCGACAGCCATCGGTACGCCCGGTTCAAGCGGCCGTGCTGACGGCCGTCAGTGTTGGCGGGATTGGTTAATCATCCCTTGTCGCGGGCGAATTTCCCCCGTGCGGCATAGTGGTTAAGGGGGAAAATTGTCGAAATAAGGTCGGTATGGGAGGGAACTCGGCGTGCGCTATCGGTCATTCCGGGGGTGCGTGCCATCACAGCGCCGATCCCGATTCACGACGCGCGACGGCGTCTGACGCGCGTCCCGGAATGACGGGCTGCCGCCCTATCGGAAAATCCTCTCGAAGAAGGCGAACGGGTTGCCGGCCTCGCGGCGCTCGACGCGGCTGAGGATTTCCTGGTTGCTCTTGAGCGTCGCCAGGTCGCGGGTCTTGTCCTGCGGCGGCGCGACATCGGCGACGCGGCGCTCGTCGGTCGTCATGATGGCGTGGATGCGCTTGTCGAAGCCATAGATGTCGTCGCGGAAGTGCAGCTTGCCGTCGTCATCGACGAAGGCGGACTGATAGGTCAGATGCACCATCGGCCGGTTGACCATCTTGAAGGTCTTTTCCTCGTGGCCGACGAGCCTTTCCAGTTGCGGCTGGGTCGGCGTCGGGCCCGGGATCGCCATCGCCAGCATGATCTCGCCGAACTTGGTCGGGTTCTCGACGCGCATGCAGCCATGGCTGAAGGCGCGCCGCTCGGCGCTGAACAGACGGCGGTCCGGCGTGTCGTGCAGGTAGACGTGGTACTTGTTCTGGAAGTTGAACTTGATGCGGCCGAGCGCGTTGGCGGCGCCGGGCGGCTGCACCACATTGATGTGGCCATCGGGGCCCCGCTTCACCTCCAGACCCATCCTGGCAAAAACGTTCGGGTCGGATGCGTAGGCGGGCAGCAGCTCGTTCTGTATGATCGACTGCGGCACGTACCACGACGGATTGACGATGACATTGTCGAACTGACCGGTCAGCAGCGGCGTCGGCGTCTGCGGCTTGCCGACGACGATTTTGGTGCGCCAGATGACATTGTTGTCGCGCACGACCTTGAGCGTGTAGTCGGGCACGTTGACCATCACGTAGTTGGCGCCGAGGTTGCGCGGCAGCCAGCGCCAGCGCTCCATGTTGGCCATCACGGTCTGGATCTGCTGCTGCCGCGTCGGGCCGTTGATGGCGGCGATCGTGCGGTTGTCGATCACGCCGGTCGGCTTGATGTCGGCGCGGGCCTGCACGTTCTTGATCGCGTTGAACAGCGCCTTGTCATAGACGAGTTCGGCGGTTCTCGGGTCTTCGGCGGCGATCTTCACGGTCTTGATGCGGCCGGTGCGCTGGTCGCGCACCTTCATGGTGCGCGGGCCCTGCACCGCGAGCCGCACATTGAGCCGCTCGCGCAGCTGCGGCACGCGCGCGTCCTTGTCGCCGGGCTTGATTGCCGGGCCGGTTGCGATGCGCTCGCCGGCATCGGCGCGCGGGCCGGCGTCGCGCATGTCGACGAGCTTGCGCTTGAGCGCCTTGTAGGCGTGATGCGGCGGCTCGAAGCTGTCAAAGGCGGCATTGGCGTCGCGGGCGTCGGCGAGCTTGCGCAGCAGCTCGGCATTGTCGACGTCGCGCTTGCCGTAATCGACTTCGGCGGTCACGCGCGTCGGCGCGATGCGGCCGAGCGACAGGTGGCGCGCATAATCGAGCGCCGCCAGGGTGAGCTTGTAGTCGGCGGCGGCAAGTTGATCGGCGCCGTTGGCGTTGCCGAAATCCGGCACCGCGTAATCGGCGGGCTCCAGCGCGTCGGCTTGCGCGTTCTTCATGCGCAGCACCGCCGACTTGGCGCTGGCAGTGAGGCGGCCGTCGCGGATCCACATCGGCGCATAGTTGCGCGATGCGTAGAAGCTCTCGACGGCCCGGCGTTCGGCATCGGCCTTGTCGTTCTTCTTGCCGGCCATCGCGGCGCGCAGTCTGTCGGCGATCTGCGCATCCGACGCGCCGAAGAACTTGTCGATCGTCGTCATGATGAAGTTGCTCTCGCCGCGCGGGGCTTCGGCGCGGGCCGGTTCGGCGGGCGCGGGCTCCTGACGGGGCGCTTCGACACGCACCGGCTCCGCACGCGGCGGCTCCAGGCGCACGGGCTC
>JAEZEY010000251.1 GCA_023432845.1 Pseudomonadota bacterium | reverse complement strand
CTCACCACCCGCTCTCTTCTCGCCGCCGCCCTGCGCGAGCGCATCCTGGTGCTCGACGGCGCCATGGGCACCATGATCCAGGAGCTGAAGCTGGACGAGGAGGGCTATCGCGGCGCGCGTTTCGATGCGTGGAACCGCGAAGTACGCGGCAACAACGATCTGCTCAACCTGTCGCGGCCGCGCGCCATCCGCGCCATTCACTACAAGTACTTCAAGGCCGGCGCCGACATCGTCTCGACCAACACCTTCTCGTCGACGACCATCGCCCAGGCCGATTACGGCATGGAAGGCATCGCCTACGAGCTCAACGTCACGGGCGCGCGGCTGGCGCGCGAGGCGGCGAACGACGCCGAGGCGGAAGATGGCGTGAAGCGTTTTGTCGCCGGCGCCCTTGGTCCGACCAACCGCACCGCGTCGATTTCGCCGGATGTATCCAACCCCGGCTACCGCGCCATCACTTTCGATCAGTTGCGCGCCGCTTACGGCGAACAGGTGCGCGGCCTGCTCGATGGCGGGGCCGATCTCCTGCTGATCGAAACCATCTTCGATACGCTCAACGCCAAGGCGGCGATTTACGCCATCGAGGAAATTCTGGCCGAGCGCGGTCTCGATGTGCCGGTCATGATCTCCGGCACCATCACCGATATGTCCGGCCGTTTGCTCTCCGGGCAGACGCCGGAGGCATTCTGGAACGCCGTGCAGCACGCGCGGCCGATCACGGTCGGGCTGAACTGCGCGCTCGGCGCCAGGGAGATGCGCGCGCATATCGAGGAACTCGGCCGCGTCGCCGATACCTTCATCTGCGCCTATCCGAATGCCGGCCTGCCGAACGAATTCGGCTATTACGATGAGAGCCCGGAATACATGGCCGAGCTGATCGGCGAGTTCGCGGCTGCCGGTCTGGTCAATGTCGTCGGCGGCTGTTGCGGCACCACGCCGGACCACATCGCGGCAATCGCCAAGGCGGTCAACGGCAAGACGCCGCGTGCGCTGCCGGAGATCGTGCCGCAGCTTCGGCTGTCAGGCCTCGAGCCCTTCGCGCTGACGCCGGAAATCCCCTTCGTCAACGTCGGCGAGCGTACCAACGTCACCGGCTCGGCCAAGTTCAAGAAGCTGATCATGGCCGGCGACTACACGACCGCGCTGTCGATCGCGCGCGATCAGGTCGAGAACGGCGCGCAGATCATCGACGTCAACATGGACGAAGGGCTTCTCGATTCAGAAGAGGCGATGAAGACCTTTCTCAACCTCATCGCCGCCGAGCCCGACATCGCCCGCGTGCCGGTGATGGTCGATTCATCGAAGTTCTCGGTCATCGAGACCGGTCTCAAATGCCTGCAGGGAAAGGCGGTGGTGAACTCGATCTCGATGAAGGAGGGCGAAGAGGCTTTCATCGAGCATGCGAAAGTCGTGCGCCGCCATGGCGCCGCGGTCGTCGTCATGGCCTTCGACGAGAAGGGCCAGGCCGACACCTTCGAGCGCAAGACCGAGATCTGCGCGCGCGCCTATGACATTCTGGTGAACAAGGTCGGCTTCCCGCCGCAGGACATCATCTTCGACCCCAACATCTTCGCCATTGCCACGGGCATGGAGGAGCACAACAATTACGGCGTCGACTTCATCGAGGCGACGCGCTGGATCCGGCAGAACCTGCCGGGCGTGCATGTCTCCGGCGGCGTGTCGAACCTGTCGTTCTCTTTCCGCGGTAATGAGCGCGTGCGCGAAGCGATGCACTCGGTGTTCCTCTATCACGCCATTCATGCCGGCATGGACATGGGCATCGTCAATGCCGGGCAGATGGCGGTCTATGACGATCTCGATCCCGAACTGCGGGAAGCGTGCGAGGACGTGGTGCTCAACAAGCGCCCCGACGCGGCCGAGCGCCTGCTGGCGCTGGCCGACAAGTTCCGCGGCGCCGGCCAGGAGGCCAAGCAGGTCGATCTCAAGTGGCGCGATCAGCCGGTCGAGAAGCGGCTGGCGCATGCGCTGGTGCACGGCATCACCGACTTCGTCGAGGCCGACACCGAGGAGGCGCGCGCCCAATCGGCGCGCCCGCTCGATGTCATCGAAGGCCCGCTGATGGACGGCATGAACATCGTCGGCGACCTGTTCGGCTCCGGCAAGATGTTCCTGCCGCAAGTCGTCAAGTCCGCGCGCGTGATGAAGCAGGCGGTCGCCTATCTGATGCCGTTCATGGACAAGGAAAAGGAAGAGCGCCGCGCCGCTGGTGGCGCCCAAGAGCGCTCGTCCAACGGCAAGATCGTGATGGCGACGGTGAAGGGCGATGTCCACGACATCGGCAAGAACATCGTCGGCGTCGTGCTCCAGTGCAACAATTATGAGGTTATCGACCTCGGCGTCATGGTGCCGGCGGCGAAGATTCTCGAAACCGCCAAAGCCGAGAAGGCCGACATCATCGGCCTGTCGGGCCTGATCACGCCGTCGCTCGACGAAATGTGCCATGTCGCGGCCGAGATGGAGCGTCAGGGCCTCGACCTGCCGCTGCTGATCGGCGGCGCGACCACGAGCCGCGTACACACCGCGGTGAAGATCCATCCGAACTACAGGCGCGGGCAGGCGGTGTATGTGAATGACGCCAGCCGGGCCGTGGGCGTGGCGCAGGCGCTGATGTCGTCGGACAACAAGGCAGGCTACGTCTCCGATCTGCGCGCCGAATATCGCAAGATCGCCGATGCCCATGCGCGGGCGCAGGAAGACAAGGCGCGTCTGTCATTGGCCGCGGCGCGCGCCAATGCACCGAAGTTCGACTGGTCGGGTGCCTATGTGCCGCCGAAGCCGAGCTTCATCGGCACGCAGGTGATGGCGGACTATCCGGTCTCCGATCTGGTCAGCGTCATTGACTGGACGCCGTTCTTCCAGACCTGGGAGTTGTCGGGCCGCTATCCGAACATTCTCGAGGACGAGACGGTCGGCGAAGCCGCGCGCTCGCTGCACAAGGACGCCAAGGCGATGCTGGAGAAGATCGTCGCCGAGAAGTGGTTCAAGGCAAGTTGCGCCTTCGGCTTCTGGCCGGCGAACAGCGTCGGCGACGATATCCATGTCTATGCCGACGAGAACCGCGACAAGCCGATTCAGGTGCTGCACGGCCTGCGCCAGCAACTGTCGAAGCGCGAAGGCCGGTTCAATTCGTCGCTGTCGGATTTCGTCGCGCCGCGTGAGAGTGGCCTCAAGGACTATATCGGCGCCTTCGCCGTCACCGCCGGCATCGGCGAGGACGTCATCGCCGAGCGTTTCAAGCGCGCCAATGACGACTACTCGGCGATCATGGTGTCGGCTCTGGCGGACCGCCTGGCCGAGGCCTTCGCCGAGCGTCTGCACCAGAACGTGCGCAAGGAGTTCTGGGGCTACGCGCCGAATGAGTCGCTGTCGAACGACGACCTTATCGCCGAGAAGTATCAGGGCATTCGCCCCGCGCCGGGCTATCCGGCGCAACCCGATCACACCGAAAAGGCGACCTTGTTCAGCCTGCTGCAGGCCGAGCGCATCGGCATCCAGCTGACCGAAAGCTACGCGATGTGGCCGGGCGCGGCGGTGTGCGGCCTGTATTTCAGCCATCCGCAGGCGGCTTACTTCGGCGTCGGCAAGATCGAGCGCGATCAGGTCGAGGACTATGCGCGGCGCAAGGGCTGGTCGGTCGCGGAGACCGAGCGCTGGCTGATGCCTGTCCTCAACTACAATCCGAACGCGGTGCCCAGCACCGAGGCGGCGTAGGCTCCTTCCACGCGCCTCTCGCGGCCTCATGGTGAGGAGCGCTGCGCAGCAGCGCGTCTCGAACCATGGTCCGCCCATCCTTCGAGACGGCGCTTCGCGCCTCCTCAGGATGAGGCGGAGGGGAGACCCAAGCCGCCTTGTGGCACTTTGTGCCTACATTGTATTTCGCGCTATAGATGTCATGTCTGTTGGCGGTAGGGGCGCAAAATGGACTGGAAGCAATTTTTTGCGAGTGTAATTAGTTCAGTCGCGTGGCCTGCTATTGTGGGCCTTTTACTCTATCTTTTGCGGGACAAGCTAACGGGACTTGTGGACCGAGTGATAGAGGTAAACCTTCCTGGTGGAGTGAAGGCGTCGTTCAAGCAAAACTTGGAAGTCGGAGGTGAGATCGCAGACGGTATTCCCCACGCGGCAGATGCGTCGACGCCGCCAGAAATGATCAAGGAGATCGCGTTCTTCAACAAAATTGCAGGAGATTCGCCGCCGGGCGCAGTTATTCTGGCATTCATCGAAGTCGAGAAGCGACTACAGAAAGTTGCGGTAAAGCTAGGGAAGCCCTATTGGTCCGACCAACGCAAACTAATGCGTGAATTGGTAGATCGGAATCTCATTGACCCAAAAACTGTGCAGTTATTCATCTCGTTGAAAAACGCTCGTAACTCGGCGGCGCATGCTAACGGTGGCGTTGATCTTTCTGCGGCTCAAGCGACCGAATATATTCGACAAGCGGGTGTCCTAGCGGTCTTGCTACAAGAGGCGGCTGACAAATTGTAAAGCGCGTATCGGACGTAGTCGGGATGGGGCGTTGGCAATCACGGTTGGCTTCACGGTGAACGTCCCGGATTTCGCTTCGCTCATCCGGGCTACGGACGGGTAGCTTGCGCAAATAAAGCGAGATCGGCATCAGCGATTGACGCCTAAAATAAAAAACACCGGAGCATTTGTTTTGCCCCGGTGTGTCAAATGTTGCGTGGTGGCTTCCGTTCAGAAAGCTCCGAAGAGCACGGCGCCGACGAAAGCGAACACGGCGCACACAGCGAGCACGTTCAAGCGCAGAGCGATGTCCACGAGTGCCTCCCTGTCTCACGATTGCAGTTATTTATAACATAGCCTCGCCGGCACCCAAACGGTTTGGCCGGCGAGCGGCAAAAAAAGCGCGTGCCGCGCCATGCGATTGTGGAATGTCTCGCTAAGCAATTGATCGCACGCGTCTCTGAAGGCGGCGGCGGAACGTTGGGCCACGAGTGACGGCTCTCCTCCCGTCGCTGACGGGCGAACCAGGGTCAGATTCCGAACTTGGTGGGCAGGTTTGTGCGGTGCGATGCAAGCGGCCCCGGCAAATCTGCATAACGCCTGCCGCGACAGAGGCGACCTTGACGGCGTGGCGCGCACTGCCTTACCGAGATACGGTGGAATTGCAGCGTGACTGCATCCATCGAAGGCGGTGCGGCGCTTCGTACTGTCCATAAAAAACCGTCATTGGAGGAAACATGCGTCGTCTCGGCGTGCTCGCTCTCGCGTTTCTATCATTCGCGGCGTTCGCCGCGACACCGGCTCTGTCGCAGACGGCGGCCTGGCCGACCGGCAATGTGCGTTTCATCATCCCGCTCGGCGCCGGGTCCGGCGCCGATATTACCGCGCGCATGCTCGCCGAAAAGCTGCAGGTCAAATGGGGCCAGTCGGTCGTGGTCGAGAACCGGCCGGGCGGCGACGCCATCCTCGCCATCAACGCCGTGCTCAACGCCAATGACGATCATGTGCTGCTGTTCGCGCCAGCCTCGACCTTCACCGCGCATCCGCTGCTGCACGAAAAGATGCCGTACAATCCGGCGGACCTCGTGCCGATCGCTCGCGTCACCAACACGCTGATCGCGCTCGGCGTGCCGGCCGATCTCGGCGTGTCGTCGGTCAAGGAACTGGCGGCGAAGATCAAGGCCCAGCCCGGGAAGCTGAACTACGCCTCGGTCACCGGCGCCAACGATCTGCTCTACGCCGCGTTTCTCAAGACCGAGAAGCTGGAGATGACTCGCGTCCCGTACAAGAACCCGGTGGAGGCGATCAATGACGTCGCCGAAGGCCGGGTCCACGCCTTCGTCGGCGCCTATGCGATCATGCGCGCGCGCATCGCCTCGGGTAAAGTGAAGGCCATCGCGCTGACCAATGCGCAGCCGGCGGAATCGCTGAAGGATATTCCGACCGCGGCGCAGGCCGGCTACAAGTCGCTCGAGCTCGACGGTCTCGTCGGCGTGCTCGGCACCAAGGCGGTACAGCCGGCGGTCCGCGACAAGATCGCCGCCGACATCCGCGAGGCGCTCAACGACCCGGCGATCAATCCGAAGCTGGCCGCCACCGGTCAGGTCGTCAATCCGGGTTCGCCGGCCGAATTCGCCGCGGCGCTCAAAGAACAGAGCGACAAGGTGGTGGAGATCGGCAAAACGCTCGGCATCAAGGCGGCGGGGCAGTAAGCGCTCGGATCGCCATCGCGTGCGACACGATCCGCCCCGGCGACGGGGCGGATTTTTTCATGCGCGAGGGGGCTGAGCTCCCGTTAACGGTTTCTTATCCCTAGCGCGGTCGTTAATGAAACCATTGAAGTCTCATTAAATATAGCCCGCGCATTTTACCGGTCATGAAGGCCGGTCCGCGTTTTTTCCTTGGCTGTGGCTTTGTTGCGTTGCTGGCGCTCGCCGGTTGCGGGCGCAGCGGCATGTGGGGCGTCGAGCGCGCCGCCTGGCGTGGCCAGGCCGAGGCGCAGTGCATGCAGTCGGGGGCGGTGAAGCTGGGCGGCGCTGTCGTGCGCGCGGCGCCGATCGAAGGGCCAGGGGTGTGCGGCGCCAATTTCCCGCTGAAGGTCCTGGCGCTCGGCGAAAGCAGCCAGAGCCTTGGCTATGCCGAAGCGCCGCCGCGGCCGCCCGGCCGGGTCGGCGGCGCCATGCCGGATTGGCCGGCCGACCGGGCCCAGGCGCCGCAGCAGGCGCCGGTCAATTACAATTATCTGCCGCCGCCGGACAATGCGCAGATGCGCTGGATGCAGGGGCCGCCGCCGGCCAATGCGCCGCAGCCGATCGCGCCGCAGTACAATCCACCGCCCGGCAATGCGCCGCAGTTGAGCGCGCCGCAGACCTATCAGCCGCAGACCTATCAGCAGCCGCGCGCGGTCGAGCCTCGTGCTGTACCGGCTAGTGCGCCGATGTCGATCTACGCCCCCGGTGTTAATGCGCCGCCGCCCGACGACATTCCCGAC
>JAEZEY010000202.1 GCA_023432845.1 Pseudomonadota bacterium | reverse complement strand
CGGCATTGGCCAGTTTGGGAGCTTGAGGACAACTTTGCGCACACCGGATCCCGTGATCCCCGCCGCCGCCGTTTCCGATGAAACGGCCACGACGCAGGTCGTGCTCGCTTTCGAGGACAACAAGTTCGCTTCGATGCTGTTCGGCCAGTATGGCCAGAACCTGGCGCTGGTCGAACGCAAGCTCGGCGTGAAGGCCGACTCGCGCGGCAATCACGTTACGCTCGAAGGCTCGCGTGGCGGCGTCGAACAGGCGCGCCGCGTGCTCGAGGGCCTCTACGAGCAGATCAAGCGCGGCCACGATCTGTCGACCGGCGACGTCGAGGGCGCCATCCGTCAGGCCATAGCGCAGGGTTCGCTGTTCGATTTCGACTCGAGCCAGCCACGCCAGGCTTTCGAGGAAATCAATTTGCGCAAGCGTCCGGTGCGCGCCCGCACCGCGGCGCAGGACGCCTATATGCGCGCGCTCAAGCGCCATTCGCTGGTCTTCGGCATCGGCCCCGCTGGCACAGGAAAGACCTGGCTCGCGGTCGCGCAGGCGATCCAGATGTTCGAGCGCAAGGAAGTCGATCGCATTATTTTGTCGCGTCCGGCCGTCGAAGCCGGCGAGCGCCTCGGCTTCCTGCCGGGCGACATGCGCGAGAAGGTCGATCCCTATCTGCGCCCGATCTATGACGCGCTGCACGACTTGATGGACCCGCGCATCGTCGAGCGCGCGCTTGAGCAGGGTGACATCGAGATCGCGCCGCTCGCCTTCATGCGCGGACGCACGCTGGCGAATGCCTGCATCATTCTCGACGAGGCGCAGAACACGACCTCTATGCAGATGAAGATGTTTCTGACCCGGCTCGGCGAGAACAGCCGCATGATCGTCACCGGCGACCCGTCGCAGGTCGACCTGCCGAACGGTCAGGTCTCGGGCCTTGCCGAAGCGACGCGCCTGCTGAAGGGCGTTGACGGCATCGGCATGGTCGAATTTGGCGCCGCCGACGTCATCCGTCACGAGCTGGTGCAGCGCATCGTCGAGGCTTACGATCGCGCCGGTACTTCGCGCGAGATCCGGAAATGACACCCGTCACCGCCGATATCGTGGCCGAATGCGAGCTCTGGGCAGCCGAGCCGCGCGCCGAGGCGACCGTGGCTGCCGCGATTGCGGCTGCCGCGGCACACTCAACACGTGGCGGGGAAGTCAGTATCCTGCTGTCCGATGATTCGGCGGTCCGTGACATCAACCGGCAATTTCGCGGCCTCGACAAGCCGACCAACGTGCTGTCGTTTCCGGTGGCTGACACGCCAGCGACGCAAGGCCATCTTGGCGACATCGTCATCGCCTATGAAACGCTGCGAAGGGAATGCGAGACTGAAGACCGCCAGTTTCTTCATCACCTCGCGCATCTGACCGTGCACGGATTTCTTCACCTCATCGGCTACGATCACGAGACGGACGTACAGGCGGACGAGATGGAAGCGCTCGAAAGCCACATCATGGTTTCAATGAACATGCCTGATCCCTGGCGGGATGCGCACCCGGCCCGCGATCTTCAACATGGCGACGCGTAATGCCCGATAGCGACCCTTCCAGTACCAACTTGCCGTTCGACGCGCGCAATCTGCCGGTGCCCGTGCCGGCCAAGCGCGACAGCGACGGCAACTGGTTCACGCGCCTTTTCCGCTCGGTGTTCGGCTCGCGCGCCAGCACCATCCGCGCCGACCTGACCGACGTACTCGACGCCATGACGCCCGGCGAATCCGGCTTTTCGCCGGAAGAGAGCCGGATGCTCAAGAACATCCTGGGTCTGCGCGAGCGCCGCGTCGTCGATGTGATGGTGCCACGTGCCGACATCATCGCCGTGCAGCAGGACATCCAACTCGGCGACCTCCTCATGGTTTTCGAGAAGGCCGGTCATTCGCGCCTCGTCATCTACAACGACACGCTCGACGACCCCGTCGGCATGGTCCACATTCGCGATCTCATCGGCTACATGACGACGCACGCGGCCATCGATCCGGTCAAGAACGCCAAGCGACGAAAGCCGCTGCCGGCGGGCCTTGATCTCAAGGGCATCAACCTGGCAACGCCGCTGACCTCGGCCAAGATCGTGCGCGAAGTCCTGTTCGTGCCGCCTTCGGCCCGGGTCATGGATCTTCTGGCGCGTATGCAGGCCAAGCAAATCCATCTTGCCCTTGTCATCGACGAGTATGGCGGCACCGACGGCTTGATCTCGATCGAGGATATTGTCGAGCAGATCGTCGGCGAGATCGCCGACGAGCACGATGAAGATGAAGCCGCCGATATCGTGCGTCAGCCGGACGGCTCCTATGTCGCTAATGCGCGCGCCTCGCTCGACGATGTGGTGGCCATACTGGGCCAGGACTTCATTGTTGACGAGGATATCGCCGAAGAAGTCGATACCTTGGGCGGCTATCTGACGACGCGCGCCGGCCGCCTGCCGTTGCGTGGCGAACTGATCCCCGGCCCCGGCCTGTTCGAATTCGAAGTACTCGATGCCGATCCGCGCCGCGTCAAGCGCGTGCGCATCACGCGGCTGACCGAGAAGCGCGTGAAGCCGCGCGAGCCGAAGAAGCGCGGCGAGCCCGATGCGGTGCTCGCCGGTGTCGCGCCGCCGCAACTCAACCTCGACGCGCCGCCGAAAGACGTGGCCTCGCAGAACCCGTCGCGGTCCTGAACTTGGCCGGCATCGTCACCCGATTGGCTCATGCGATCCTGCTTGCCGACGGGTGGCGCCGCGCGGGGATTGCCCTTGCAGCCGGTGCGGCTTCGGCGCTGGCGATGGCGCCTTTTAACGCCTGGCCTATCCTGTTTGTCACCGTCCCGGTGGCGGTGTGGCTGATCGACGGCTCGGCCTCGGGCCGCTGGAGCGGCGCCTGGTCGGCGGCGATCGCCGGCTGGTGCTTCGGCTTCGGTTATTTTGTCGCCGGCGTTTACTGGGTCGGCTACGCCTTCCTCGTCGATGCCAAGACTTTCGGCTGGCTGTTGCCGGTCGCGGTCGCCGGTCTGCCCGCCTATCTCGCGCTCTACACCGCGCTTGGCTTTGCCGTGGCGCGGTTTCTCTGGGTGCGCGGACCGGAGCGGCTGTTCGCGTTCGCCATTGCAATGGCCTGCGGCGAATGGCTACGCGGGCACCTGCTCACCGGCTTTCCGTGGAATGCCTTCGGCTACGCACTGACGCAACCTCTGCCGATGGCGCAAAGCGTCTCGCTGTTCGGCATCTGGGGGCTGACATTCCTGGCGCTGTTGATCTTCGCAACACCGGCGACTTTGGCCGACGATCGGGTCGATACGCCGCGGCCGTACCGGCCGGTGGCCCTGGCGCTGGTCGCGCTGGCAGGAATGTTTGCTTTCGGCGCAGCGCGGCTGTCAATGCATCCGACCGCCTATGTGAAGGATCTGAAGCTGCGCATCATGCAGCCTAACCTGCAGCAGGACGCGCGCTTCAACTATTCGGCCAAGAACGGAGTGATGGCGCGCTATCTGGCGCTGTCGGATCGCGCCACCGGACCGCAATCCAATGGCGTCAAGGATGCCAACATTCTCATCTGGCCGGAATCGGCATTTCCGTTCTTTCTAACGCGCGAGCCGGACGCGCTGGCGCAGATCGTCAATCTGATCAAACCGGGGACCTCACTCATCACCGGCGCCGTCCGGCCCGGCAATGCCACCGGCGCCAAGGGGCCGCGCGCCTATAACTCGATCTACGTCATCGAGCCGGACGGCTCGATCCGCGGCATCTACGACAAGCTGCATCTCGTGCCGTTCGGTGAATTCCTGCCCTTTCAGGACTTCATGGAGCGGCTCGGCTTTCAGCAATTGACCAAGGAAGTCGGCGGCTTCCTCACCGGCAGTCGCCGCCGCGCGATGGAGGTGCCGGGTGCGCCGAAGATGCTGCCGCTGATCTGTTACGAGGCGATCTTTCCCGATGAAGCCGTACCGGCGGGCGAGCGACCCGGCTGGCTGGTCAACCTCACCAATGACGGCTGGTTCGGTATCAGCAGCGGGCCTTACCAGCACTTTCACCAGTCGCGGGTGCTGGCCATCGCCGAAGGCTTGCCCATGGTACGCGCAGCCAATACCGGAATCTCCGGCGTGATCGACCCGGTCGGCCGCGTGACGGCGTCACTGCCGCTTGGCGTGGAGGGGCTCATTGATACCAGTCTGCCGCAAGCACTCGGCCCGACAGTTTTTAGCCAGTACAGAAGCCTTCCGTTTATTCTGTTTCTGGTTGTAGCGTCGGCACTTCTGGGCAGGCGGCGATTTCACGCCTAGATTGCGTCGATCGCGAACCGTTTTCTCCGGTTGCTGTGCGCGCAAATTATTTTTCCGAGCGCATGGACGTAGTTACATCTTGAGACTGTGAAACCATTTGAAACTTCTCAGTTATTTCCGAATGCTCGCGTGTTTGGCGGTATTTCAATTTTTGAAATCATGGATTGCTTTGGTGGAGGAACCTGTGACATTACGCTTCGCGATAGTTTCATAGGAGATGTTTATGGCCAAGAAGGCACCCAATCCGATCGACAAGCACGTCGGTTCGCGCGTTCGTATGCGCCGGATGATGCTGAGCATGAGCCAGGAAAAGCTCGGCGATGCCCTCGGCCTCACCTTCCAGCAGGTGCAGAAATACGAGAAGGGCACAAACCGGATCGGCGCCAGCCGTTTGCAGGCGATTGCGAATATTTTGCAAGTCCCGGTTTCATTCTTCTTTGAAGGCGCGCCGCACGGCCCTGGTGGCCCAGCGAGCACCGGCATGTCGGAAGCGCCGTCGCCGGCCTATGTGTCGGACTTCCTCGCCACTTCCGACGGCCTGTCGCTGACCAAGTCGTTCATGCGCATCAAGAGCTCGAAGCTCCGCCGCCGCATCGTCGATCTGGTCGAGCAAATCGCCGGCGACGAGTAAACTGCCACGGCAACACGCCAGAGCCGACCACGCATCGAAGGCCGCCTCATCGGCGGCCTTTCGTTTGTGGCGAGTACCGCACAGCAAATCGTCCCGTCCTGCCCCCAATTAAAGAAGAGCATTGCCCGTTTCGCTCGGACATCGCCGAGGTTATTGCCCACGACGGCCCGCATCTTGACGTTGCGGACCACCGCTGTAAGAACGGCCCCCCGACAATACACCGGCGCGGCTCCCCCCGCGCCAAAGGGGGAGATCAGCGTGGCTCACAAGAACTTTCTTTTCACCAGCGAATCCGTTTCCGAAGGCCATCCGGACAAGGTCTGCGACCAGATCTCCGACGCGGTGCTGGACGCCTTTCTCGCCAATGACATAAAGCTCGGCATCGCCGATGAGAGCGCGGTCAACACGCGCCTCGGCTGCGAAACGCTCACGACCACCAACAAGATCGTCATCGCCGGCGAAGGCCGCGGCCAGTCGCCGCTGTTCGAGAAGCGCAGCGGCAACACGGTCGTCAACCGCGAATTGATCACCGAGATTGCCCGTGGGGTCGTGAAGGACATTGGCTACGAACAGGACGGCTTTTCTTGGTTTGGCTCTGATGTCGAGGTGCTGCTGCACGGCCAATCGCCCGACATCGCGATGGGCGTCGATGCCAAGAAGAAAAAGTCCGGCGAGGAAGAAGGCGCTGGCGACCAGGGCATGATGTTCGGCTTTGCCTGCACCGAGAGCGAGGTCTACGAGAAGAACTCGTTCATGCCGGCACCGATCTATTTCTCGCACAAGATCCTCAAGGCGCTGGCCGACAAGCGCCACTCGAAGGCGCTGCCGGACCTGCAGCCGGACTCCAAGAGCCAGGTCACGGTACGTTATGTCGACGGCAAGCCTGTCGGCTGCACTAAGGTCGTGGTCTCGACCCAGCACAACGAGAAGAGCCGCAACGGCAAGAAATACACGCCGGGCATGGTCAAGGACATGATCGAGCAGACCGTCGCTTCGGCGCTGCCGAAAGGCTGGATGCCGGAGAAGTCGTCGGACTTCCTGGTCAACCCGACCGGCAATTTCGTCGTCGGCGGTCCGGATGGCGATGCCGGCCTTACCGGCCGCAAGATCATCGTCGACACCTACGGCGGCTACGCCCCGCATGGCGGCGGCGCGTTCTCGGGCAAGGACCCGACCAAGGTCGACCGCTCGGCGGCTTACGCGGCGCGCTACCTAGCCAAGAACGTGGTCGCCGCCGGTCTCGCCGAGCGCTGCACCATTCAGGTCGCCTATGCCATCGGCGTCGCTGACCCGATGTCGCTGCTGGTCGACACCCACGGCACCGGCAAGGTCGATGAGAAGAAGCTGGAGAAGATTCTGCCGCAGCTCTTCCGCCTGACACCGACCAACATCCGCCGCACGCTCAAGCTGAACCGGCCGATCTACCGCCGCACGGCCGCTTACGGCCACTTCGGCCGCGCGCCGGAGAAGGACGGCGGCTTCTCGTGGGAGCGGATCGATCTCGCCGCGCAGCTCAAGAGCGCGTTCAAGTGATCGGTCGCTAGACCGCCCCCCCGCGAAGGCGGGGATCCAGCAGTCAATCAAGGCCGGGCTTGTGCCCGGCCTTTTACTTTGTCGCTTGATGTTTTCTGTTGTCATGCCCCGCGAAAGCGGGGCATCCAGTACACA
>JAEZEY010000131.1 GCA_023432845.1 Pseudomonadota bacterium | reverse complement strand
GATTAGAGCATCACCCGCTTCACTTCCTTTACGACCCCATCCTCACCCATTCCCCGCACCGTCATCTCGCAGCGCCATGCGCCGGCTGCGCCGTCGATGCAATAGAGGTGATAGCCGGCATTGTCCTTGTCGAGGCCGGGTGTGGCGGAAGCGGACGGCACGCCGACCGCGGGCACGCGGGCGCCGTTCGGTCCCTCGATGAAATTCAGCATGTCGCAGTGGTCGTGGCCGTGCAGGATCAGCTCGGCGCCGTGCTGCGCGATGACGCGCATGAAGGCGCCGGCGTCGGTCAGCCGTTTGTATGCCGGTGCGTCGCTGACCGGCGGATGATGAATCAGCACGACGCGAAACAGCTGCTCGCTGCGCATGCGATCGAGCAGGGTTGCGAGCGCACCGATCTGGCTGTCGCCGAGTTCGCCGGTCGCCTGGAACGGCGCCGTCGGCACGCCGCTCGAGAGGCCGATGATGGCGAGAGGCCCCCGCCGCCGCACATAAGGAAGGGTCTCGCCGGCATCGCCGGCCATGAACGGGCCCCAGGCGCGCGCGGCAAAGCGTCCGCATTCGGCGACGTAGATGTCATGATTGCCGGGCACGAAGCTCACCTGCTCCGGTTTGCCCAGCGCGTCGAGAAAGCCGCGCCCGGCGGCATATTCGGCTTCCAGCCCGATATTGGCGATGTCGCCCGTGACGGCGATGTGGTCCGGCCCTTGCGCCTTGAGGTCGGCGACGATCGTGCCCAGCACCGCCGGATCGTGGACGAAGCGGCGTTTGCGCTGCCAGTTCAGATAGCCGGTGATGCGCTTCGAGCACAGATCGAGCACATGCGCCGGCGGCAGGGGTGCGAGGTGAATGTCGGAGATATGGGCGAGGGTGTACACGGCTTCTCCGTCATGGCCGGGCGAAGTCTCGGCCATCCACGTCTAGAGTCCACGCATCTTTAAAGACGTGGATGCCCGGCACAAGGCCGGGCATGACGTTTGAGACTGACGTAAGCGCTCCTACGATCACGAACTTCCGATCAAGATGCCGGAGATGAACACCAGCGTGCCGCCGACCACGATCTGGAACGCTGCCTTGAGGAACGGCGTGTCCATGTATTTGTAGCGGATCCACGAGATCACCGCGAGCTCGATGGCAACGACGATGACCGCCGCGACGGTGGCGATATAGAAATCGGGAATGAGATAGGGCAATGCGTGACCGACACCGCCGATGGTGGTCATCAGGCCGGATACCAGGCCGCGCAGCCACGGTGCACCGCGCCCGGTGAGCGAGCCGTCATCGGACAGCGCTTCGGCAAAGCCCATCGAAATGCCGGCACCGACCGACGCCGCCATGCCGACGAGAAACGTCTCCCAGGTGCTGTGTGTGGCGAACGCCGCCGCGAACAGTGGCGCCAACGTCGACACCGAGCCGTCCATCAGGCCGACCAGGCCCGGCTGCACGTATTGCAGCAGGAACATTCGCCGCGCTGTTTCGTGTTCTTCTGCGCGGGCGTCGTCGGTCAGGAACTTTTCCGACAGCTTGTGCGCCAGCGACTCATGCCCGGCCTCGGCTTCGGCGAGTTTGACCAGCAACTCGCGCACCGAAGCGTCACGCGCATTCTCGGCCGCCTTGCGATAGAATCGTTCGGCCTCGAACTCCATGTTCTCGGCGAATTTGCGCACCTCCTCGAGGCCGAGCGGGCGCATCAGCCACAGCGGCTTCTTCGGGCTCAGGAAGCCCTTGACATCCTGGCGGCGGATGAGCGGCAGGTACTCGCCGAATTTTTTGCGGTAGAGGTCATAGAGCATCGAGCGGTGATGCACTTCCTCTTCGGCCATCTCGTCGAACACCTTGGCGGAGGCCGGAAACTGCTCGCGCAGGCCCTCGGCGAAGCCCCGGTAGATGCGGCTGTCCTCCTCCTCATTGGTGATGGCAAGCGCCAGCACTTCCTGTTCGGTCAGGTCGGAAAACTGCTTCACGGGAGGGCTCCTCCAAGGTCGATCCTTTGGCCCCATATATTGGAATCATTCTAAGGAATAAAGGGCCGTAACTGGATAACTTTTGGCGCCGCGAGTGCTACGAGTGGAGTGTCCTGGAAGGAATCGCCGCTTGTCAGCCTTTCGTCGTCGCCTTGAGCCGCTGCTACGCCGCGCCTTCCACTTCTACTGGCGCTTCGCCCGCGGCGCGACCTTGGGCGCCTTCGCTGTGGTAATCGACGGCCGGGGCCGGGTGTTCCTGATCAAGCACTCCTATGTCAGCGGCTGGCACCTGCCCGGCGGCGGCGTCGAGACCGGCGAGACGGTGAAGGCGGCGCTGGCCCGCGAACTGATCGAAGAGGGCAACATCAAGCTCACGGGCGAGCCGGTGCTGCATGGCGTGTTCCACAACCATCGCATTTCGAGGCGCGACCATGTGATGCTCTATGTGGTGCGCGATTTCGTGCAAGAGACACCGCCGGTGCCGGATCGCGAGATCGTGGCGCATGACTTCTTCGCCATCGACGAATTGCCGGAAGACACAGGCCGCGCTGCCCGCGCCCGCATCGCCGAGGTGTTCGAGGGCCGGGTGGTAAGCGAGTTATGGTAATTCAGCGCTGATACAGCGCGAGCTTGACGCCGAGCGCGACGAACATCGCCCCGATGGCGCCGTCGATCCAGCGTTGAATCTTTTTCGTGCCGCGCAAGGCCGAGGAAGCGCGCGCCACGACATAGGCAACGATCAAATTCCACAGCGTCCCGTTGATGTTGAAAACGAGGCCGAGGAAGAAAAAAGCCAGCGCCTTCGATGGCGCATCGGCGTTCACGAATTGCGGCAGGAAGGCGAGGAAGAAGATCGCCACCTTCGGGTTGAGCGCGTTGCTCCAGAAGCCCTGCCAGAACACGGCGCGCAGCGGCAACACTGTCGTCGGTTGCTGCGCGACGTCGCCGGGTTCAATGGCCGGACGCGTCAGCATCATGCGCACCCCGATATAGATCAGATAGGCGGCGCCGACGAACTTGATGATGCCGAACGCGGTAGCGGAAGCCGCGATGACGGCGGACAGCCCGATCGCCGCCGCGGTGATATGCGCCACAATGCCGAGCGCGATGCCGGAGCAGGCCGTGAAGCCACCGCGTAGGCCCATCTGCGTCGACCGCGCCACGATCAGCGCCGTGTCGGGCCCCGGCGTGACATTGAGCATCCAGCCGGCGAAAATGAACAGAAGAAGGTCGTGGGTGCCGAACATTTATTTCCTCGTCATTCCGGACGTCGCCATCAGCGTGTTTACGCGCGTCTTCGACGCGCTATGGCGACGATCGGGAATCCAGCAACAGACTCCATAATCATATCTGGATTCCGGGTTCGCTTGCTATGGCAAGCGCCCCGGAAAGACAGAGAACCTTTACCCGAACCTGTTGCGATCATGCTTCGCGGCAAAATCGAGCTGCGGGCCGAGCGGAACGATGCCCGTCGGGTTCACCGTCCGCTGGCTGAAATAATAATGCCGCTTGATCTGGCCGAGGTCCACCGTTCCGGCGATGCCGGGCACCTGATAGAGCTCACGCACATAGTTAGACAAGTTTGGATATTCGGCGATGTGCCGCCAGTTGCACTTGAAGTGGGCGTAGTAGACGGCGTCGAAACGCACCAAAGTCGTGAATAGCCGCCAGTCGGCCTCCGTGATCTGGCTGCCGGCGAGGTAACGTTGTCGCGACAGGATCTCCTCGACCTGATCCAGCGCATCGAACAGATTGCGGAAGGCCTCCTCGTAAGCCTCCTGGGTGGTGGCGAAGCCGGCGCGATAGACGCCGTTGTTGATGTTCGGATAGACGAGGTCGTTGATGCGCTCGATCTCGGCACGCAGCGCCTGCGGATAGAAATCGGCGGTGTTGCCGGTCTCTCGGTCGAAGGCCGAATTGAACATGCGGATGATCTCGGACGACTCGTTGTTGACGATCGTCTTCGCCTTCATGTCCCACAGCACCGGCACGGTGACGCGGCCGGTGAACGTCGGATCGGCGAGGAGATAGATCTCGTAGAGCTTGTCCTTGCCGTTGATGGCGTCGCCGGTCGAGCCTTCGTCCTTGTGGAAGGTCCAGCCCTGCTCGCGCATGTCGGGGGAGACGATCGACATGGAGATGAGATTCTCAAGGCCCTTGAGCCGGCGGAAGATGATGGTGCGGTGGGCCCAGGGGCAGGCGAGCGAGACGTAAAGGTGGTAGCGGCCGGCCTCGGCCGGAAAGCCGCCGGTCCCGGTCGGCCCGGCGCTACCCCCGGCGGTCACCCAGTTGCGAAATCGCGCGGCCTGGCGCTCGAAGCGGCCGTTCTTGCTCTGATACCATTCGTCATGCCAGACGCCGTCAACCAGAAGTCCCATGCCGCTTTCCTTCTCTCTTCTTCGTGTCCCCGGTTAGTTAAGGGCTTGGGGAGCCCGCCGCCACCGCCGATGGACCTTCGGCGGGCGGGGTGCTAATCGCATGGTTTCATGAGCGAACTCGACCTCACCATCGTCCCCGAATCGCCGAGCGACGCGCTCGCCGTCGAACGCCTGAACGAACGCACCTTTGGCCCGGGGCGCTACGCGCGCAGCGCCTACCGCATCCGGGAAGGGCGGGGCCACCTGCTCGAACTGTCTTTCATTGCGCGGATCGGCACCCTGATGGTCGGCTCGATCCGCCTGACGCCGATCTGTATCGGCGACACCCCGGCGTTGCTGCTTGGGCCGCTGACGGTGGAGCCGCCATTCCGCTCGCGGGGCGTCGGCGCGGCGCTGATGGCGCGCGCGCTCAAGGACGCCAGGGACAAGGGCCACAGACTCGTCGTGCTGGTCGGCGATGAGCCCTATTACGGCCGCAGCGGCTTCAGGCGCATTCCCAAGGGGCAGGTGAAGATGCCCGGCCCGGTTAACCCGGCCCGGCTTCTGGTCAACGAACTCGTGCCTGGCGCCTTCGAGGGCGTGAGCGGCCTGATCCGTCCGGATTGGGTCGAGCCGGTCTGAGGCGCAACGCTAGCGGGTCTGGAACGAGCGACCGGCGTCGACCAGCGACTTCAATCCGAACAGCACGAAGGTCACGCCGATGATGCGCGTGACCACGACGCCGTGCAGCAGGAAGAAGCGCCGCACCAGCGGCAGCCCGGCCCAGAACAGCGTGGCGACATATCCGAGCACGATGCCGAGCCAGGCCGCGAGCCCCATCAGCGGCAGCGACGACCAGGACAGGTCCATGGTGTAGCGCGCGATCAACGCGGTGAAGACCGCGACCGCCACCGGATAGGCCTTCGGATTGGTGAGGCCGAACAGGAAGCCGGCGCGGTAGGGCATGTGGCCGCGCAGCACAGGCGCGTCGCCAATCGATTTGGCGCGGATCGCCTTGATGCCGAGATAGATCAGGTACAGCCCGCAGCCGGCGCCGAGAATGTCGAACAGCAGCGGGCCCATCTGGCTCACGCCGACAATGGAAGCGAAGGCCATCGCGCTCCAGGTGATGTCGCCGACCATGTGGCCGATCAGGAATCTGGCACCCATGGCGCGGCCATGCTGGGCGGCGAGCGAGAACACCAGCAGCACCGCAGGGCCGGGGATCACCGAATAGGTGAAACCGGCGATCATGGTGGCGACGAAGAGCGAGAGGGTCATGGCAATGGACCGTTTGGCGGGAGGCCGATGAATATCAACTCGCTCGTCCCCGCGAAAGCGGGATCAAGCTTTGCTTCCCTCATTAAAGCTGGATCCCCGCTTTAGCAGGGATGAACGGAGTTTGTACTATCGACCTTCGCGCGCCCAGGTCAGCGCCAGCGAGCCGACCAGCAGCAAGAGGCCGATAAGCCCGGTGAAGATCGGCAGCACGCCGATGCCGCGCACCACCGAGACGTCGCGCATCTTCATGCCGATCCAGTCGTCGCCGCGGAAGGTCGAGGCGGTACGCACCGGCACGACGCGCGGCACCTCGACGCCGCCGGTGGCTTCGGCTAGGCGGCGCACGCTGCCGCCGGTGCCGTCCGCCAGCGCGGCCAAAGTCTGCGTCGTCGAGGTCACTTCCTGGAATTCGCGCGGATTGGCCGGGCCGACATTGACCAGCGCGGTCAGCCTGCCGTCGGTGGCGCGCCACAGGCCGAGTTCGTTCGCCGGCACTTGCGAGCGCCAAAGGCCAGGCTCGGCCGCCGACAGCTTCAGCGTCTGGCTCTTGCCGGACGGCGAGTTCAGCGTCACGTCGGCGACCGCGTCGGCCATGGTCTGGCGCTGCACGGTCATGTCGCGGCCGCGTACGATGAGGCGCAACGCTTCCTCTTCGAGGTCGGGCTGCTTCATCAGCCAGTGCGACAACCGGCGCAGCAGATCGAGATGCGGACCACCGCCTTCATAGCCGCGCGCCCACAGCCAGATGTGGTCGGACAGCATCAGCGCGACGCGGCCTTCGCCTTCGCGCGCCAGCACCAGCAGCGGCTTGTTGTCGGGACCGTGCATCACCGTGGTGCCGGTGGTGCGCTTGATATTGACGACGCGGAACCAGTGGCTCCACTGCGGCGGATCGCTGTCAGAGCCCTCAAGCGCGCGGGTCACCGGATGGCGTTTGCCGGCATCGGACAGCCGGGCGTGGAAACTCTGTTCGGTGACATCGCCGGACGGCTCGGCCGGCAGGATGACGTCGAGCGGCGTACGCCAGATCGAGGTTTGCGACGCGTAATCGGGGCCGGCGGCGATCATCACCGCGCCGCCGTTGCGAACGTAGCGTGCGATGTTGTCGAAATAGATCATCGGCAACACGCCCTGCCTGGCGTAGCGATCGAAGATGATGAGCTGAAATTCGCCGATCTTCTGCTGGAACAGCTCGCGGGTCGGGAAGGCGATCAGCGACAGCTCGTTGATCGGCGTGCCGTCCTGCTTCTCCGGCGGGCGAAGAATGGTGAAGTGGACGAGATCGACCGAGGCATCGGACTTGAGAAGATTGCGCCAGGTGCGCTCGCCGGCATGCGGCTCGCCGGAGACCAGCAGCACGCGCAGCTTGTCGCGCACCCCGTCGATGGAGATGACGGCGCGATTGTTGACGAGCGTCAGTTCGTTGGCGAGCGGCGCCGCTTCGACTTCGACGATATTGGCGCCGGCATGCGGGATCTGCACGCGCATGGTGACTTCGGCCCCGCCATTGACGGTGCGCTGTTCGAGCAGTTCGCCGTCGCGCCGCACGGTAACCTGCACCGGGCCGGCCGGCGCGCCCTGATCCTCGATCTTGAAACCGATGGTCTGCATCTGGCCGACAATGCCGAAGCGCGGTGTCTGCGTGAGCACGACGCGGCGGTCGATTTCGTTGGGGCGGCCGGTGACCAGCGCATGCAGCGGCGCGGCAAAGCCGAGGGCCCCGGCGTCGGTCGGAATGTCGTGAACGCGGCCATCGGTGATCATCACCGCGCCGGCGATGCGGTCCGGCGGCACGTCGGCGAGCGTCGACGACAGCGCGTTGAACAATCGTGTGCCGTCGGTTTCGCCGTCGGCGGCCCCGGCTTCGGCGACGCGCACCTCGAGGCCCGGCACGCGCTTGAGGCGATCGAGCAGGGTCTCGCGCGCCTGTTCGGTCTGCGCTCCCCGGTCGCCGAATTCCTGACTTGGGCTCTTGTCGATGATGACGGCGGCCACGGAGGGGATTGGGTCGCGGTCTTCGCGGGTCATAGACGGGTTGGCGAGCGCCAGCACCAGCATCGCCATGGCGATGGTGCGTATCACCGCGCCGCGGCTGCGAGCGATCAGGAGCAGGATCGACAGCAGCACGGCAACGCCAAACGCGGTCCAGACGACGTATTGCGGGACCAACGGTGCGAAGGCGATGCCGAGATTCATGTCACTGCCCCAGCCGTTCGAGCAGGGCGGGGATGTGCACCTGGTCGGCCTTGTAGTTGCCGGTCAGCGCGTACATCACGATGTTGACGCCGGCGCGGAAGGCGAATTCGCGCTGGCGCGGTTCGCCCGGCACCAGCGGCAGCATGGCCTGGCCGTCGGGCCGCAGCGCCCAGGCGCCCGCCAGATCGTTCGACGTGATCATGATCGAGGACACGCCGTCGCCGGCGCGCGCCGGACGGCTCGGATCTTCTTCGATATCCTCGGGCAGGGCCTCGACCCAGAGCCGGCCGGTGGTGAAGCGGCCGGGGAAGTCCTTCATAAGGAAGAACGTTTTGTTGAGAACGTGATCGGCGCGGATCGGCTCGAGCTCCGGCACGTCGAGCGACGACAGGATGGCGCGCAGCGCGACCATGCCCGGCGAGCGTGTCTCTCCGTCGGGGCCGGGCGGCGCATCAATCGCGTCGCGCGTGTCGAACAGCACGGTGCCGCCCTGCTTCATGTAGGTACCAATGCGGTCGAGCGTCTCGCGCGCCGGCTTGGCGGCGCGCTCGGAGATCGGCCAGTAGATCAGCGGAAAGAACGACAGTTCGTCGCGCGACGGATCGAGCCCGACCGGCTCGCCGGCCTCGAGCGCGGTGCGCTGTGCCAGGAAGAGCGTCAGGCCGGCGAGGCCGGCGCGGCTGACTTCGTCAACCTCGGCGTCGCCGGTGACGATATAGGCAAGATGCGTCTGCTGCGTGGCCTTGATGGCGTAGTCCTGCTGCTGCGGCGATAGCGGCTGCCGCTGCGGCAGGCTTTGCGCCGGCACCAGCGTCGATTGCGCGTGAACCGGCTGCGGAATCGCCAATGCACCGGCGAGTGCGAACATCGCGAGCGCCGCCGTCGCAGCGCCGCGGCGTCGGGCGAACGCCGCCAGCCCGCCGGCGAGCACGAACACCACGAGCGCATCAAGCGCGATCAGACCGAACGCCGCCATGAACACCGGACCGCGCAGGTCAACCGGCTCACCGAAACGATAGACGTCCTGACGCGCATTGAGCGCCGAGACATCGAGCGGGGCGGGGCGGTCATCAGGCGTCAGGGTATTGACGGCGACGAGGCCTTCCGGTGGTCCGTAGAAGCCCGGCAGATGGTCGTTGCTGGCGCGGCCGGTAAAGCCCGCGGGCACGGGTCGTGCATTCGCCGGCGGCACCGTGAACGCACCGAAGCCATCGAGCACGCGCGTAGGAGGCACGGCCTGCGCGTTCCGGCGCCCGGCGGCGTCACCTTCGGCAGCGGGCGTCGCGCCGGCGAGCGATACGATCTGGCGCAGCATGTCGACAAAGGCGCCGGACAGCGGCAGGTCGGACCAGCGCGTGTCCGCGGGCACATGACACAACACGACCAGCCCCTTGCCGCGACGCTGCGCAGTGACGAGCGGAGTGCCGTCGGCGAGCGTTGCCCAGGTACGATCGGCGAGCGTGGCGTCGGGTTCAGCCAGCACCTGACGGGTAACCGTGACGTCATTAGGCACCGCCATCGAAACGAACGGGCTTTCGCGCGAAAAGGCGGCAAGCTGCTGCGGCCTCTCCCAGCTCAGCGAGCCGCCGAGTATGCGGCCGCCGCGGCGCAAGCGCACCGGCACGAGATCGTCGCTGCCGGCGGCGAGATGGGGCCCGGCGAATCGCACCAGCACGCCGCCGTTTTCGATCCAGGTGTCGAGGCGGCCGCGCGCTTCGGCGACATTGCCGACATCGGCCAGCACCAGCATCGGCAGGCGCTGATCGAGGAAGCGGCCGATCGCTTCAGCCGGCGCCACGCTTTCGGCGAGTCGCACATCGGCGAAGGGGTTGAGCGCGCGTGACAGATAGTAGCTCGCTCCCAGCAGCGGCTGCGAGCGGTCGGCGGCCGAACCCGAGACGATGCCGATGGTGCGGCGGCGCCAGCGATTGTCGAGTAGTTGCACACCGCCTGCGGAGCGTTCGCCGGCGATTTCCAGGCGTGCGACGTCATTGCGGATCTCGACCGGCAGGGTGATCCGGGCTTCGGCCTCGCGGTCGCCGCTGCCGAATGCGAACGGCGCATCGCCGAGCGGCAAGCCCTTGAGGTCGATGGCGTGAACGAGGCCGTTTTCACTGACGCCGGTCTGTGCGCGCAGCACCTTGACGGTCAGCGCGCCGGCGGCGTTGTCGGCAGCGGCGAGCGCGTGCGGAATGGCGATGCCGCCGGAGACCACCGTTATCGGTCGCGAACCGGCGATCTGTTTGAGGCCGTCGACGAAGCCCGCCCCTTTGCCCATATCGACGCCGTCGGACAGCCAGACGATCTCGGCGTCCGGCGTTGATTTCAGGAAGCGATCGATCAACGGCAGCGCCTCGATGCGATCGACCGAATGCGGCTTCGGCTTGAGCTGCTTGGTCTGGACCCGCAAGGCCCCGGCCACCTGTAGCGAGATATCGCGGGCGGTCTCCGACAGTGGCAGCAGGGCGACGCCGCGATTGTCGGCTTCGGCGCGCGTCAGCATTTCGTCGGCCGTGCGCAGACGCACGTCCCAGGCCGACGCGGCAGCCCAGCCGTCATCGACGAGAATGAGCAGCGGCGCAGTCCTGGCGCCGGTGGCGACCGGGGGATTCCACAACGGACCGGCGGCGGCGAGAATGACGAGCGCCGCCAGCAGCAGGCGCAGCAGGATCAGCCACCACGGCGTGCGCGAGGGCGTCTCCTCCTTCGGCGCGATCTCGAACAGCAGCCGCGTCGGCGGGAACGACACGACGCGCGGGCGCGGCGGTATGAGCCGCAGCAGCCACCACAGAACCGGCAGGCTCAAGAGGCCGAGCAGGATCAGCGGCTGGGCGAAAGCGAGCGGGAGTGAACCGATCATGCGACGCTCCCGGTGTGCCGGCTGTTGAGCGCGGTCTGGATCGAGTGCGCACCCATGCGCCCATGCAGCGCGAACAGCAGTTCGGTCGGGCCGCGGTCGGTGCGATGCACGGTGAAGGTCCAGCCGAAGGCTTCGGTCTCGGCGCGCAGCGCGGCGCGGTGATTGGCGAGCAGCGCCTGATAATCGCTGCGCCAGGTCTCGGCCCGGCCGGCGGTGACGCTGCCGAGCCCTTCGGACTCGACGAATTCGACGCGGCCGGAGTAGGGGAAGGTTTCTTCCGCCGGATCGCACACCTGCACGACATGGCCGCGCGCGCCATTGGCGGCGAGCTGACCGATCATCTTGCGATACTCGGCGATCGGGCTCCACAGATCGGAGAAGATCACGACCTCGGAGAACGGCGCCGGCGCGAAGTTCGGCGGCAGGCTCGGCCGCTCGGTGCGGTCATGGATGATGCGCTGCGCCATGGTCTCGATGACGTTGCGGCTGGCGGTCGGCCGCATCAGCAGCGGAATGCCGACGCGCTCGCCGCCTTGCACCAGAATTTCAGACAATGCGAAGGACACGACCAGCGCGCGGTCGAGTTTCGACCATTCGGTCAGGTGCGAGGAAAACTCCATCGACGGCGAGCGGTCGGCCCACATCCAGATCGTATGCGAGGCCTCCCATTCGCGCTCGCGCACATAGAGATGATCGTCGCGCGCCGAGCGCCGCCAGTCGATGCGGCCGGCCGGCTCGCCGGAGACGAAGTG
>JAEZEY010000023.1 GCA_023432845.1 Pseudomonadota bacterium | reverse complement strand
TTGCCGTCCGGCGTCTGGGTGCCAGATCAGGGCGTCGCACCCTATCGCGGCCGCGGCTAAATCATTTAGTCGCTAGACTTCGACTCATTGCGGCCCATACTTGGTTACCATACGGCTTCGCCGTCATCTCACCCTCCAAATCCGCTGTGGTAGTGTGCCTAGTCCATGTCGCGTCCGACATGGATTGGGAGGCAACAAGGAGTGACGGGCATGCAGTCCACACAAGGTTCGACGAATTTCGATGCCATGCCCTGCGGGTGCGCTGATTGCGCCGGTGAGCGTGTGTCGCGGCGCGGTTTTCTTTCGGGTGCGGCGCTGACGACCGCAGCTGCCATGGCAGCCGGTGCGGCGATCGAACTGGCCACGCCGCGCGCGGCTCACGCGCAATCGACGCTGACGCCCGACGCCGCACTGCAAGCATTGATGGATGGCAACCGCCGTTTCACCGAACGCAAGATGACCGCCTTCGACGAGGACCTCTCGATTCTCAAGCAGAACACGGTGGAGAAGCAGGAGCCGTTCGCAGCCGTGTTGTCGTGCGCTGATTCACGTGTGCCGGTGGAAATCGCCTTCGATCAATCGATCGGCCATCTGTTCGTCGCGCGCGTCGCCGGCAACATCACCACGCCCGAAATCACCGCCAGCCTCGAATACGGCGCGCTCGTGCTCGGTACCAAGGTGATCATGGTGCTCGGCCACGGCAGTTGCGGCGCGGTGAAAGCGACGATGGAGGGCAAGCCGGTGCCGGGGCAGATCTCCGCGCTCTATGCGCCGATCCGTCCCGCGGTCGATCAGGCCGGCGGCAATCTCGAGGAGGCGATCAAGCTCAACGCCAAAAACCAGGCCCGTATTCTATCGCAGGCTTCACCGGTGCTCGCCGGCCTGATCAAAGAGAACAAGCTCAAGGTCGTCGCCGCGCATTACGACCTGAGTAACGGCCGCGTGTCGTTGCTGAGCTAAGCTCTCGCCAGCATCGCTGGATCACCCGCTCCGGGTGATCCAGTTAGAAGCGTGTCGCGGCCGCTGCAATTCAATTCCGGGAAAAGTGGCAACCAGTCTTCCGACCGGGATTGCGAGAATTAAGTCGCGGCAGACGCCGGGCGCCGCAAATAGTGCGCGGCGACTAGGCCATTGATGATCAACACGATACCGCTGACGATCAAGGTCGGCGTGACGCCGGCGTTGTGAAAGCCGACCGTATATATCGCCGGCCCGGCCGCCTGACCTAGAAAATAGAAGAAGGAATGCAGCGCCATCGCTGAGCCGCGCGCAGGCGGCGACAGTTCGCTGGCATAGATCTGGACCACGCCGTGCAGCATGTAGAAAGCAAGCCCGAGCACGACGAAGTCGACGACATCGGCTTGCCATGGCGCGCGTAGCGAGATGAAGGCAATGGTCAGCCCCATGAACAGCCCGCCGATCCGCATCATCCAGGTCTCACCGAGAACCCGCAGCAGAAAGCTGACCCGCAGGCTGTAGATCACGCCGCCAATGGCAAAGCCGCCGATCACGATGCCCGGAATTGAAGCGCGGGTTTCGCCCATGTCGTGAAACAGTGCGGCGAGATGCGGGAAGACGCCGTACATCAGCGCGCCTTCAACGAAGACCGCGCCGAAGCAGAACTTGGCAAGCGGGTTGGCGAAGATCGATCGGTAGCCGGACTGCATCGCCGACAGGCTGAAACCGCTGCCGCGTTGGCCGACGCCGCGCAGCGAAACGACGCCCAGGATGAGCACCGCGAAGCCGACAACAGCCATCACGATGAACACCCCGCGCCAGCCGAACAGGTCGCCGATGGCACCGGACGCAGTGGCGCCGAGCAGATTGCCGGACATGATCGCGAACAGGAGCCGGCCCATTGCCACCTGCCGGTCCTTCACCGGCACCAGATCGCCGAGCACGGCGAAAGCGATCGGTACCAGCCCGCCGCCGCCGATGCCGGCCAGCACGCGGCTTGCCACCATCAACGGAAAGCTGGTGACCAGGGCGCCCGCAACCGTCGCCACCGCAACGATGGCGAGACAGATCAGGATCAGCTTGGTCTTGTTGAACATGTCGGCGAGCGCGCCGAGCAAGGGCTGGACGATGGCAAACGGCAGCGCATAGGCGGTCGAGAGCAGCGCCGCCGTCGCCGCATCGGTGCCGAGCCCGTCGGCAAGCTGCGGCACGATAGGATCGATCGCCCGCGAGAACATCGAACTGGCGAAGACGACGAAGGCAAGGACGGTGAGGACGGGGTTCATCGTGCTTCCACGGACGCTCGGCGCGTCAGGACTGGCCGCCCGATTTCGCCAGACGATCGAACGCGACGAGACGGTTCAGCAGCGCTTCCATGTCCTTGAGCGGCACCATGTTGGGGCCGTCCGAGGGCGCGCGGTCCGGATCCTGATGCGTTTCGATGAAAACGCCGGCGACGCCAACCGCGACTGCCGCTCGCGCCAGCACCGGCACGAATTCGCGTTCGCCGCCGGACGAGGTGCCCTGCCCGCCCGGCTGCTGCACGGAATGGGTGGCGTCGAAAATCACCGGCACGCCGGTGCGCGCCAAGATCGGCAACGAGCGCATATCGGACACCAGCGTGTTGTAGCCAAAGGAGACGCCGCGTTCGGTGAGCAGGACGTTAGGGTTGCCAGCGCCGGTCAGTTTGGCAACAACGTTTTTCATGTCCCAGGGCGCGAGAAACTGGCCCTTCTTCACGTTCACGACGCGGCCCGTCTTGGCCGCGGCGATCAGGAGATCCGTCTGGCGGCACAGGAAGGCCGGGATCTGCAGCACGTCAACCGCCTGTGCGGCGGCGGCGCAT
>JAEZEY010000466.1 GCA_023432845.1 Pseudomonadota bacterium | reverse complement strand
AGCTGCGGCCGTGCGTCGCCGAGATCAAAGAAGGTGCGGGGGTGGAAGCCGAAGATGCCGGCGAACAGCGACGCCGGGAACTGTTCGATTCCGGTATTGTATTCCTGCACCGCATTGTTGAAGAAGCGCCGCGCCGCCGCCAGTTTGTTCTCGATGTCGGCGAGTTCGCTCTGAAGCTGCAGGAAGTTCGTGTTGGCCTTGAGGTCCGGATAGCTTTCCGCCAAGGCGAAGAGCTGGCGCAGCGCCCCGGTGAGCATGTTCTCGGCGGCCACCTTTTGTTCGACTCCCGGGGCCGCGATGGCGGCGTTGCGTGCCTGCACGACCGCTTCGAGCGTGCCGCGCTCGTGCGCCGCATAGCCTTTGACCGTTTCGACCAGGTTCGGGATGAGGTCGTGGCGTTGCTTGAGCTGGACGTCGATGTCGGCGAAGGCCTGATTGGCGCGCTGCCGCATCGCGACCAGGCGGTTGTAGATGGAAATGGCCCCCAGCACGACCATGACGACGACGCCAAGGATGACCCAGCCGGTAGTGGACATTCGATCCCTCCTGATGAAACCGAGTCGCCGATTTCTCGACCCGGTTCAGCCGTCGGCGCGACAACGGAACCGGTTCATTGGCCGCTAATGGCCGGAACCATGTCTAAACTGGTCTGATCACAGAAAAAAGGCCCCGAACTCGCGCTCGGGGCCTTTTCGCCAGACGGCTATTCGGGGGGTAAGGGGGGAGCCGCCCGACTTAACAGACAACTAACCAACCCCGCCCCCGGCGGTTGGTTCCGCGGAGGAGATGCCTGAACTTGAATTTTTGCGCGGCCCCAATAAAGGGAACTGCATGGCGGGCATGCGACCCGGGCGGGTCGATCGCCTAGCGCTGATGGCCCAAGCCGATGTTGAGCTTGAGCGCCTGCTGGCGCAGCGCTCCCGGCGTACGTTTGAACTCCTTGGCGATCTTGGCGACCGGCGTGCGCGCTTTGGAATGTGCCTTCAATTTCTTGTATTCTTCATTGGTCCATGGCCTGCGCCGGATTTTCTTGGCCGCCTTGGTGGCGGACTTGGACTTCTTCGCCATTACATCTTCCTTCGTCGTATAGGACAAAAGCGTTTGCAATTCGCACGCGCGTGCGTCCTATCGCTCAATTCGCGAAATGCCAAATGTTTTTTGTCTGCAACCGCGAATTTGCGCGGCTGCAACTAGATGTTTAATAAGCGGTAATTGTAACAAAAGATCGGCGGACGCCGCCGATCTTCCAAATAATCAATGCAGAACAACATCTGCAATGAAGCGTCAGCCCGCTTCGCGGAAGCGCACGGCGGCTTCCAGGTCTACCGACACGAGTTGCGAGACGCCGCGTTCCGCCATAGTGACGCCGAACAGCCGGTTCATGCGGGCCATGGTGATCGGATTGTGCGTGATGATGACGAAGCGCGTGTCGGTCGACTGCGTCATCTCATCCAACATGTCGCAGAAGCGCTCGACATTGTGATCGTCGAGCGGCGCGTCGACTTCGTCCAGCACGCAGATCGGCGCCGGATTGGTGAGGAATACCGCGAAGATCAGCGCCATGGCGGTCAGAGCCTGCTCGCCGCCGGACAGCAGCGACAGGGTCGCCGGCTTCTTGCCCGGGGGCTTGGCTAGAATTTCGAGGCCGGCCTCGAGCGGATCGTCGCTCTCGATGAGCTGCAGTTCGGCGGTACCGCCGTTGAACAGCTTGGTGAAGAGCTGCTGGAAGTGCGTGTTGACCTGCTGGAACGAGGCCATCAGGCGCTCGCGTGCTTCGCGGTTGAGGCTCTGGATGCCGAGGCGCAGCTTCTTGATTGCTTCGACGAGGTCGTCGCGTTCGGCGGTGAGTGACGTGTGCTGGGTCTCGACCTCGACCAGTTCTTCCTCGGCGCGCAGATTAACGGCGCCAAGGCGCTCGCGCTCGCGGCGCAGCCGCTCCAGCGTGGCCTCGATCTCGGTAAGGTCGGGCAGGGCTTCGCCTTCCTTGAGTTCGGCGAGCGCGGCGACGCCCTGCGGCTCGACCTCGAGCATGTCGTGGATTTCGCGGGCGATGTCGGTGAGGCGGCGCTTGGAGGCTTCGAAGCGTTCCTCGGCGCGGGCGGCTTCCTCGCGCGCGGTTGAAGCAGCTTCCAGCGCGGCGCGGGCGTCGCGGTCGGCCTCGGCCAGCGAGTTCTCGGCTTCCTGCAGACGGTCGGCGCATTCGCGGCGATTGGCCTCGGCCAGTTGCACTTCGCTGATCAGCGCTTCGCGCTTCTCAGCGAAGACCTGCGGTGCGTTCTCAAGTTCGGCGCGGTCGCGCTGTGCTTCCTCGATGCGAGTCGCGAGGGTTTCGGTCTGGCCGCGCGCGCGCTCCTGGCGGGTGAACCAGCCGTCCTTTTCCTCGCCGACCTGACGCAGGCGGCGGTCGGCGATTTCCGCCTCTCGAACGATGGCCTGTTGCTCGGCGCGAACCTCGGCGAGATGCGCGCGCTTGGCGGTGATGTCGTCACGAACCGTGGCGAGTTCGGCCTCGAGATCCGCAGCCGGCGCGAGCGCAGCCAGAGCGCTCTCGGCCTCTGCGAGGCCCGCGGTGGCTTCATCATGATTTGAGGTGAGGCGGGCGCGCGCCTCGGTCAGCGCCGACAGCCGCGCGGCGTTGCGGTTGACTTCGCGCTCGGCGGCCTCGTGGCGGTCGCGCGCGGCATTGACGTCGCGCTGACGC
>JAEZEY010000378.1 GCA_023432845.1 Pseudomonadota bacterium | reverse complement strand
CGCCGATGCCGCACTCCATCTTCTTCACCATGAAGGGCCACGCCATTCACGGCTCGACGCACAAGAGCATCGGCCGCCCGGCCTCGCATGGCTGCGTGCGGCTCGAGCCGAAGAACGCCGCGCTGCTGTTCGACCTCGTCAAGCAGGAGACCATGGCCAAGACGCGCATCGTGCTCACCGGCGAGGCGCCCGGCGTCACCGCGCCGGCGGTGGCCAGACGCAATGCGCCGTCGCGCGCCGCGCCCGGCTTCGAGCAGGGCTTTGTTGACGACGACGTCACGGCCTCGATCGAGCCGCGCATGGTGCCGCCGGCCGACATTCCGCGCGGCTATTATGCGCCGCCGTCTTACGCGCCGCGGGCCTATGCCCCGCCCGCCTATGCGCCGCGGCGGGAGTATCGAGGCGAGCGCCGCGCCATTATCGGCTATCGCGATACGCGCACGGGGCAGGTCTATTACTACGACCGGCCGCGCTACGAGTATGCGCCGCCGCGCTATTATTACGGGCGATAGGCAATCCGCCGCGCGCCGGCCTTCCGGTCATTCCGGGGCGCGACCGTCAGGTCGCGAACCCGGAATCCAGCCGCACACTCAGGCATTCGTCGCTGGATTCCGGGTCCGCGCTCCGCGCGTCCCGGAATGACGACGGCTTGCCAGTCGCCGGCCGCCGCGCAATTGTCGGCCGCCATGAACCCGCCGATGAGCGATTCCACCACCGTTGCCCGCCTCAACTGCACCGACAAGGATTCGGCGCGGCGCATCGCCGATGCGCTCGACGAGCTGCTCGACGGGGACGACATCGTCTGCGGCTCGTTCGAGGCCGATGACGGCACCTGGCAGGTGGCGCTGCATTTCGGCCATGTCCCGGACGAGGCCGCCGTCCGCGCGCTGGTGGCGGGCGTTGCCGGCGCCGCGGCCGCCGATGCGCTGACCTTCGACGCCGTCGCGGCGCGCGACTGGGTGGCGGAGAGTCTGGCCGGACTGACCCCTGTCAGAGCCGGGCGCTTCGTCGTTCACGGCTCGCACGACCGCGGCCAGCTCAGGGACAACGACCTCAATATCGAGATCGAGGCGGCGCTCGCCTTCGGCACCGGCCATCACGGCACGACGCGCGGCTGCCTGCTGGCGCTGGCGGCTCTGGCCAAACGCAAGCGGCGCTTTCATGTGCTGGATATCGGCACTGGCACCGGCGTGCTGGCGATGGCGGCGGCCAAGGCGTTTCATACGCGGGTGGTGGCGACCGATATCGACCGCGTCGCCGTGGCGGCCGCCCGCGACAATGCCAGGCTCAACCGGGTCGGTCCGCTGGTGACGCCTGTGCATGCGCCCGGCACGCGCGCGCCGGATATCCAGAAGGGCGCGCCCTACGACCTGGTCTTCGCCAATATCCTGCTCGGCCCGCTGACGCGGCTGGCGGTGCCGATCGCACGGCTGGTGGCGCCGGGCGGCCGCGTCGTGCTGTCGGGGCTGCTGACCAGCCACGCCAATGCGGCGCGCTCGATCTATGCGGCGCAGGGCCTCGCCCTCGAACGCGCCGAACACCTCGAAGGCTGGACCACCCTCACCCTCAAACGCGGCCGCTGAAGAAGAAAGCCGCTCCAGGGGGACAGGAGCGGCTCAACTCAACAACGCGCATCTTTGGAAATCGACTTACTGGCCCGCCTTGTCGTCGATCTCGAGCGGCGCGACCAGCCGCCCGTAGAGGCGGATCTCGCGTTCCGCCTGCTTCATGCGGGCTTCCATCATGGCCTCGAGGAAGCGGGCGAAGAACTTGGCCGGGGCCTTAACCTCGGTCGCGGCCACGGTCTTAGCAGCGGCCTTGGCGGCGGTCGGGGCATGTCCGTAAGTCAGGGCAACCATCTGTCTCTCCATTAAACCGATTCGATCTCTATATTGCATCGCACCATAATATATTCCGCAGATGCGAACACCCCATGACAATGCATGGAAGCCCTGACAATTCGGCGTTTAATCCCTTGTTAACCGGCGAGTTTCACGGCATCAGCGCGTCAAATTATGTGCACCGCACCATTGCTGCCCGGAGCCGCCGCGCCGCGCATGAAAGTTTCATGCCCACCGCCCGTCCCGTCCGACTAGAGTGCCGCCATGTTCGAAGCCCGTTTCCAGACATTCGACGACGCCAGCGAAGGTACGCAGAGTGCGGCCCGGGTGGCGGCTTTGCGGACCGATCTCAAGCGCCGCGGCCTCACCGGATTTCTGGTGCCGCGTGCCGACCGCCAGCAGAACGAATACCTGCCGGCCAGCGAGGAGCGGCTGGCCTGGCTGACCGGCTTTACAGGCTCGGCCGGCGCCGCCATCGTCCTTGCCGACAAGGCCGCGCTGTTCGTCGATGGCCGTTACACCTTGCAGGTCCAAGCGCAGACCGACACCGCATTGTTCGCCATCGAACACTTCGTCGACAACCCGCCGCCGGTCTGGCTGGAGCAGCACATCAAGGCCGGCGACCGCATCGGCTACGATCCCTGGCTGCACACCGCCGACAATGCCGAACGTTTCGCACGCGCCTGCGCCAAGGTGGGTGCCGCTCTGGTGCCGCTCGACGACAATCCGATCGACGCGCTGTGGACCGACCGTCCGGCCCCGCCGAACGGCGCGGTGACCTTGCGGCCGCTGGCGCTCGCCGGCGAGGGCACCGCCGACAAGCTCACGCGCATCCGCGAGGAAATCGCCAAGCTGCGCGCCGACGCGCTCATCGTGTCCGATCCGCAGAATGTCGACTGGACCTTCAACATCCGCGGCTCAGACGTCGCGCATACGCCGCTGGCGCTCGGCTTTGCGTCGATCCCGCGCGAAGGCCGCCCTCGCCTCTATATCGAACCGGCCAAGCTCTCCAACGAAGTGCGCCATGCGCTCGAGGAATTCGCCGACGTTCATGCCACCGACGATCTCGCGCGCGACCTCGCCTCATTCAAGGGCAAGTCCGTGCTGCTCGATCAAGGCAGCGCCGCCGATGCGCTGACGCGCATCGTTTCGGGCAACGGCGGCAAGCCGACCCGCACCGCCGACCCCATCACCCTGATGAAGGCGGTCAAGAACAATGCCGAGATCGCCGGCACGCGCGCCGCGCATTTGCGCGATGGCGCGGCGATGACACGCTTCCTGTGCTGGCTCGATCACGAGATGCCGTCCGCCAAGCTCACCGAGATCGATGCGGTCAAGGCGCTGGAGTCGTTTCGCCGCGACACCGGCCTCCTGAAGGATGTGTCGTTCCCGTCGATCTCCGGTGCCGGTCCGAACGGCGCCATCGTCCATTACCGCGTCACCAACGAGACAAACCGCGTCATCGGCAGCGACGAGATGTTCCTGATCGATTCCGGTGCGCAATACGAAGACGGCACCACCGACATTACCCGCACCGTGATCAACGGCACGCCGACCGAGGACATGCGCGACCGTTTCACGCGTGTGCTCAAGGGCCACATCGCCATTGCCGAAGCGGTGTTTCCCGTCGGCACCACCGGCGCGCAGCTCGATCCCTTCGCGCGCGCGGCGCTGTGGCAAGCCGGCCTCGACTTCGATCACGGCACCGGCCACGGCGTCGGCTCGTATCTGTCGGTGCACGAAGGCCCGGCGCGCATCTCCAAGCTCGGTCACACGCCGCTGAAGCCCGGCATGATCCTGTCGAACGAGCCCGGCTATTACAAAGCCGAAGCCTACGGCATCCGCATCGAAAACCTTGTTCTTGTGGTCGCCGCGCCCTTGCCCGACGGCGCCGAGAAGCCGCTCAACGCGTTCGAGACCTTGAGCTTCGCGCCGATCGACCGCCGGCTAATCGACCCGCGCCTGCTCACCGCGCAGGAACTGCACTGGCTGAACAATTATCATGCGCGCGTGCACGAGGCGATTTCGCCGCTGGTCGATGCCGCAACGCAACGCTGGCTGGAGCACGCGACGCGGGCGATCTGAGTCATTCCGGGACGCGCGCAGCGCGGACCCGGAATCCAGCGCCAGGCGAAGAGTGCGTATCTGGATTCCGGGTTCGCGCGTTGCACGCGCGCCCCGCAA
>JAEZEY010000161.1 GCA_023432845.1 Pseudomonadota bacterium | reverse complement strand
GCTTCCTGTCGTTCCTCGGCCTCGGCGCCTTGTTCATCAGGTACCTGGCCGTCGCGGGGTAGAATGGCGCTGCGAGACGATGCCCGTCTATATCGCCGAGGCGCTGATCCTTCGCACCTACAAGCTGAAAGAAGCCGATCGCATCGTCGTGTTCCTGACGCGGGATCGGGGGAAGAAGCGGGGCGTGGCGAAGGGCGCGCGGCGGCCGCGGTCGCGGTACATGGGCGCGCTCGAGCCGCTGACGCGGGGCGAGGTGGCGTACTTCGAGCGCGAGCAGCGCGATCTGGTGCAGCTGAACTCGATGGATCCGGTGTGCTCGCCGCTGCGGTCGCAGAACGGTGAGGCGCTGGGGCACGTCGGCTACTTCGCCGAGCTGATCGATGAGTGGTCGCCGGAAGGACACGCCGACGAGCGGATGTTCCGGCTCGGCGCGTCGCTCATCGACGCGATTGCCGCCGGCGCGCCGATCGACCGGCTGGCGCGCTACTTTGAGTACTGGCTGCTGCGGCTGCAGGGGGTGTATCCGCCGCTGGCCTGCGCCGAGTGCGGCGCGACGGTGCGCGCCGGCGCGGTGATGCCGCCGCGCAGCGACAGTTTGATTTGCCGGCGGTGCGCGCCGGCTGGTGGGGGCACGGACATCTCGGCCGGCGCGCTGCGCTTCCTGGCCGCGGCCGGCACCACCGGCCCGGAGCAGCTGGCGGCCGTGGAGTTGTCGGTGGCGGAATCGCGCGAACTCGAGACCGCGCACCGGCGTTTGCTCAACCTGCATCTGGAGAAGGAACTGAAATCCGCCCGCGTGCTGCGCGAGATGCGCCACGCCCGGTAGAAGACGCCCGCCGCATGGTCAACCTCCAACAACTGATCTTCAAGCTGTCCGAGTTCTGGGCCTCGCGCGGCTGCCTCCTGCAGCAGCCGCTCGACGTCGAGATGGGGGCGGGCACGATGCACCCGGAGACGTTCCTGCGCGTGCTCGGGCCGCAGCCCTGGAACGTCGCCTACGTGCAGCCGTCGCGGCGCCCCGCGGACGGCCGTTTCGGCGAGAACCCGAACCGCCTGTTCAAGCACCACCAGTTCCAGGTCATCCTCAAACCCGCGCCCGATGATGTGCAGGATCTGTATCTGCAGAGCCTCGAGGCGTGCGGCATCGACCTGCGCGCGCACGACGTGCGGTTCGAGGAGGACAACTGGGAATCGCCCACGCTCGGCGCGTGGGGGATCGGCTGGCAGGTGCTCTACGACGGGCTCGAGATCACCCAGTTCACCTATTTCCAGCAGGCCGGCGGGCAGGACCTGCTGCCCATTTCCGTCGAGCTGACCTACGGGCTGGAGCGTTTCGCGATGGCGCTGCAGGGCGTCGACAACGTCTACGACCTGCAGTGGGCGCCCGGCGTGAGCTACCGCGAAGTACGGCTGCGCGATGAGGTGGAGCAGTCGAAGTATGCCTTCGGGCAGGTGGCGCTGCCCGACGGCGAGTTTGCCGCATTCCACCGCGACCTGTTCACCAGGAACTACGACTTCGCGCGCGCGCTGATCGACTCGGGCCTCGTACTGCCCGCGCTCGACCATTGCCTGAAGTGTTCGCACCTGTTCAACGTGCTCGACTCGAGCGGGAGCATCGGGGTCACCGAGCGGACGGCCTACATCCTTCGCGTGCGGCAGTTGGCCGTTGCGATTGCGAAGGCGTGGGTCGAGACGAGCGCCACGGAGGACGCCGTTCATGGATCGTGAGTTGTTGCTCGAGATTGGCGTGGAGGAGATGCCGGCGTCGTGGTTGCCGGGACTGACCACCGAACTGGCGGCCAGGCTCGAACACCGGCTGACCGAAGCGGGCCTGCCCATCAAGACGCCGATCGAGTCGCACTCGACGCCCCGGAGGCTGGCGGCGTGTGCGCCGGAGCTGGTCGATCGGCAGGAGGATCGCGACGAGACGGTCATGGGACCGGCCGTGAGTGCCGCCTTCGATGCCGAAGGCCATCCCACCAACGCGGGGCTCGGCTTCGCGCGCAAGCTCGGCGTGGACTTCGACGCGCTGACGCAGGTGGACACTCCGCGCGGGCGATACCTGAGCTACGAGCGCCGGCTGCGCGGCCGCGCCACGGTGGACGTGCTGCCCGACGTGCTGGCCAAGGTGCTGCGCGACCTGCCGTTCCCGAAGCAGATGCATTGGGATGCGATGCTCGAGGACGGCCGCCAGGCGTTCGTCTTCGGTCGTCCGATCCGCTGGCTGCTGTTCCTCTACGGCGGACGCGTCGTGCCGTTCACGATTGCGCGTCACGCGCTGGCCTCGAGCCCCCGCGTACAGGACGTCAGTTCGGGTGCCGTTACCTACGGTCACCGGTTCCTGGCCACGAGCGGACGCGCCGGACGCGCCATCAAGGTGCGCAGTTTCGACGAGTATCGCCGCAAGCTGGCCGAGAACTTCGTGGTGCTGTCGCGCATCGAGCGGCGCGACCGCGTCATGCGCGACCTCGAAGCCCAGGCACGCCGCATTGGCGGACGGGCGCTGCTGCAGGGCCACGCGCAGGCCGAGGCGCTGCTCGAGGAAGTGCCGGATCTGGTCGAGTTTCCCGCGGTCGTCGGTGGGGCCTTCGGGGCCGAGTTCCTGACGCTGCCCGAAGAGGTGCTGACGAC
>JAEZEY010000344.1 GCA_023432845.1 Pseudomonadota bacterium | reverse complement strand
GCGCGGCGCTGGGCGACCGGGCGCCGCCGGCCCCGCCGCAGCCGGAGCGCACCCCGGTGCCGCCGAAGCGTCCACAGGCCGCCAACGAACCGGCGGACATCGCCCCGGCCCGCTAGTATCGTCTCGTCGTCCACGCTAGGCCCACCGCATGTTCAAATCCGTTCTCATCGCCAATCGCGGCGAAATCGCCTGCCGCATCATGCGCACGGCCAAATGTCTCGGCATGCGCACCATCGCGGTCCATTCGCAGGCCGATGCTCACGCGCTGCACGTCAAGCTCGCCGACGAGGCGCATCTGATCGGCCCGGCGCCGGCGGCGCAGAGCTATCTGGTGATTGAGAAGATCATCGCCGCGGCCAAGGCCTCGAAGGCCGAGTGCATCCATCCCGGCTATGGCTTCCTCTCGGAGAACACCGCCTTCGCCCGAGCCTGCACTGAGGCCGGCATCGTCTTCGTCGGCCCGCCGCCGTCCGCGATCGAGGCCATGGGCCTCAAGGACCGCGCCAAGGCGCTGATGGAGAAGGCCGGCGTGCCGGTGGTGCCCGGCTATCACGGCGACAAGCAGGATCCGAAGTTCCTCAAACAGAAGGCCTACGAGATCGGCTACCCGGTGCTGATCAAGGCGGTGGCCGGCGGCGGCGGCAAGGGCATGCGCCGCGTCGAGAAGCACGCGGATTTCGACGATGCGCTCGAAGGCGCGATGCGCGAGGCGCAGAACGCGTTCGGCGACGCCCGCGTGCTGATCGAGAAATATGTTTCGGCGCCACGCCACATCGAGATGCAGGTTTTCGCCGACACGCACGGCAACGCCATCCATCTCAACGAGCGCGACTGCTCGCTGCAGCGCCGGCATCAGAAAGTGATCGAGGAGGCCCCGGCCCCGGGCATGAGCGCCGCCTTGCGCGCCGAGATGGGGCAAGCGGCGGGCGCCGCCGCCATGGCGGCCGGCTATGTCGGCGCCGGGACCATCGAGTTCATCGCCGACGGCGCCGGCGGCCTCAAGAGCGGCGGCTTCTGGTTCATGGAAATGAACACGCGGCTGCAGGTGGAGCATCCGGTCACCGAAGCCGTCACCGGCCTCGATCTGGTCGAGTGGCAGTTCCGCATCGCTGCCGGCGAGAAGCTGCCGCTGAAGCAGGATCAGGTGTCGCTCGAAGGCCACGCCGTGGAAGCGCGGCTCTATGCCGAGGATCCGGAAAAGTCGTTCCTGCCGTCGACCGGCAAACTGATCGCGCTCGAATTCCCGAAAGACGAGGAATTGCGCATCGACACCGGCGTCGAGGCTGGCGACGAGGTGACACCGTTCTACGATCCGATGATCGCCAAGCTGATCGCGCATGGGCAAACGCGCGAAGCTGCGCTCGATCGTCTGGCGGAGGGGCTCGACGCCACGCTGGTTATCGGCCCGCGAAGCAATGCCGGCTTCCTGGCGGCGCTGGCGCGCGCGCCCGATTTCCGCACGGGCGAATTCGACACCGGTTTCATCGACACGCATCTGACCGAACTCGGCGCCGGACCGCAGCCGCTCGACCATGAGGCGGTGGCCTTCGGCGCGCAGGCTTTGGTGGCGCGCGAGCGCGATCGTCTGGCCGAGCGCAACAACGGTTATGACTCGCCGTGGGATGCCGATGACGGCTTCCAGTTGTCCGGCACGCGCCGTCTGTTCCTGCCGCTGGTGGCCGAGGGTCACCGCATCAATGCCGAAGTCGCGTTCGATGGCGGCGAAGCCAAAGTCAGCGTCGAAGGCGCAGCGCCGGCAAACGACGCCACCGCGATTGCGGTGGCCGAAGCCGTCTATGTGCTGCGCCGCGGCCGCCAGACCAAACTCGCTCCACGCGACCTCGGCCTCGAGGAGGGCGCGGACGACAGCAGCGGCGGCCTCGTGCGCGCGCCGATGCATGGCAAGGTGCTAGCGGTGCTGGTGGAGCAGGGCGCGAGCGTCACGCGCGGCCAGCGCCTCGCCATCATCGAGGCGATGAAGATGGAGCACACGCTCACTGCAGCGGTGGACGGCACCGTGGCGGAGATCGCAGTGACGGTCGGCGTGCAGATCGCCGAAGGCGCCAAGGTCATGATGATCACGCCGGCGGAAGACGTTTAGCGGAAGTCGATTGGCCTAGAGTCAGTAATGCCCCTTCATCTCATCAAGCTGTCGGTCGGAACCGACTCGATCGCCGATCTGCAGGGCTGGATCGACGACAAGATCAAGGCGCAGAAGAAGCGCGGCGTGAAGAAGCCGGAGCGCATTCACACCACGCGCATGGTGCCCAAGCGCGCCGATGAGCTGAAGGATGGCGGCTCGATCTACTGGGTCATCAAGGGCCAGATCATGTGCCGCGAGGTCATCCTCGACATCCGGCCCTTCACCGACAAGGACGGCATTCACCGCTGCAAGCTGGTGCTTGACCCCAAATGCATTCCCGTCGAGCCGCGGCCGCGCGCCGCGTTCCAGGGCTGGCGCTATCTCGAGGACCAGGAAGCGCCGCGCGATCTCGGCAAGATCAGCAAGGGCGCGCTCAATATGCCCGAGGAGATGCGTCGCGAATTGATGCAACTCGGGTTGCTGTAGGCTGCGAGCGGCGATGCGCTGCCGCGCGCGATCCGCCAAATCGTGACCGCCGTCACAGGCCGGTGCCTGCGCTTCTGGAATCGTCGCGGCAACCGTGGAGGTTGCGCCATGCTTCGTTTGCTGCTGCTCGCTGCCGTCGTTTCGTCCGTCCTTCCCGTAGCAGCCGTCGCCGCGCCCGACGAGCGCGTGATGGCCTTCCTCAAGAGCGATCTGAAAGGCGCCGGCGATCATCCGTTCGTCGGCCGCTATACTGGTTCGGTGCTGCTGGCCCGGACGCAGAAGGCGTTCGATGAGATCAGGCTGCCGAGCGGTCCGGCGCAGGGCGCGCCCTATGCCGCGGACAAGAAGTTCTCGGCGGTCGTGACCGCGCAAGGTACCGTCACGCGCATGATCTATGTGGCGCCCGCCGGGCGTTCATCGCTCGAGGTCACGACGAACTTTACCGACAGCGTGGCCGCCAAAGGCTTCGAACCGGTCTATCGCTGCGCCGGCGCGGAGTGCGGACCCAGTTTCGTGACACTGAAGTATCGCTGGGACCGCCCGGAGACCAAGGTCGTCGGGCCGGATTTCGAGCACCTGCGCCGCCTGCTGATCGACGCCGCCTTCGATCGGCTGCTCGATGTGCGTTACACCTTGTTCCGCAAAGGTGGGCCGGATGGCGACACCTATGTAGCGATCTATGGCGGCACGCACACCGGAGGCGCGTTCGGCACCTCTTCGGAAGCGTTGCGCGACCGTGTCGGCGTTCTGGTCGAGGTGGTCGAGCCGCGCGCCATGGAAAAGCGCATGGAGATGGTCAGCGCGGAGCAGATCGGCGGCGACCTCGCGAAGCAGGGCAAGGCGGTGTTCTACGGCATTCTCTTCGACTTCGACAAAGCCGATATCAAGCCGGAATCCGAACCGCAGCTGGCGGAGATGGCGAAGTTCCTCAAAGCCAATGCCGGTCTGCGCGCCTTCGTCATCGGTCACACCGACAACAAGGGCGCGCTCGACTACAATGTCGGCCTGTCGAACCGTCGCGCCGACGCGGTGGTCAAGGCGCTCGCCGCGCGCCACGGCATCGACGCCAAACGGCTGACGGCGCGCGGTCTCGGCCCGCTGGCGCCGGTCGCGACCAACCGCACGGAAGACGGGCAGGCCAGGAACCGCCGCGTCGAGCTGGTGGAGCAGTAGGCACTCGGCACGCGATAGCGGGTGCGCTTTACTCTAGGCGCCATTCCGGCGGCGCCACCCAGAGCACGGCGAAGCCGTGCGTCTCGAAGCACGAGGCCGCCCATGGTTCGAGATGGGCCTCGGCTCCTCACCATGAGGCAAGCTCGCTGACACGGCCGCGCCGCGAGCGAGTGCTCAGAAAATAGTCCTTGCCTATTATTCCTAACAGGACTATAAGCACTCCCGTCCTGCTCCAGCCGGGGGCGCTCTCATGAGGCGTCATGTCAGCGGGAGCAGGATGCGGCGCCCGCGGGCATGGTTCGCAGCCACGCAC
>JAEZEY010000332.1 GCA_023432845.1 Pseudomonadota bacterium | reverse complement strand
GAACTATATCAACCAGAACCAGTTTACCCAGGTTATCTATGTGGTGGCGACCAATACCATGACCGGCTGCACGAGCAACGTGGCCCCGCTTACCATCACGGTAGTGCCTTCGCCGGTACACCCTGAAGTGCTGGAAGACCTTGAGGACCTTACCCTTTGCGATGAGGATGCCAATGACCAGGACGGCATGACGGTGTTTGACCTTACGGTGCAAAACCAGGTGATAGAGACGGCCATCAATGCCGAGCCGGGCACACTGACCATCCATTACTTCACATCAGAGGCGAACGCTGAGGCGGGAGCGCCAAGGATCACCAACCCTGTTACCCATAACGGAAGTGACGGACAGTGGATATTTGTAAGGGTAGAGGACAACGCGACAGGCTGCTACAACATACTGGCCTTCCAGCTGCAGGTAGGCACGCCGCTGGAGCTTACCACCCCTCCGATGTTTACCGTGTGCAACACAGCGCTGCCGAACGACCCGGAGACAGAGACATTTGACCTTACCACGCAGAACAATACCATACTGGGCCCAATGGGCGTAGGGCAGGGCTATACGGTAGAATACTACCAGAGCCAGGCCGATGCCCTTGCCGACAGTAACGCGATAGCCAACCCTGAGGCATATGTGAATGTAGATGCCAACGGTGACCCTGTTAACCCGCAGACCCTGTTTGTGGCGGTGACCACCCTTGAGGGCTGCAGGAGCTATACCACCTTAACGGTAAAAGTGCTTCCGCTGCCGGAGCCTGACTTTGACCCGGCGGCCCTTGAGCTGTGCGACGACAACAACTCCCCTGACGGAGAGGAAAGCTTCAATCTTACACTGGCCGAAGCCGACATACGCAATAACGACAACAGCACCACCATCACTTACCACGTAAGCATGGAGGATGCGGAAAACAATACAAACGCCATCCCTGACCCTTCTAACCATGTAAGCGCGACAGGCACGGTATACGTGAGGGTTGAGGCCAACACCAACAACCCGGCAGACCCGGGGTGCTACCAGGTGGTGGAGCTTCCTTTGATCGTGAACCCGCTTCCGGCCCTTGGCGGTGCAGACGGTATACCTCCATACCCTATATGTGAGGCTGATACTGACGGGTTTGCGATATTTGACCTGAACACGCACAACGATGAAGTGATAGCAGGGGGCGATACCACAGGCTATACCTTCAGGTACTTTGAGAGCCAGGCCGCGGCCGAGGCAGGCTTCCCTGCACTTCCGCTGGAGGGCTGGCAGAACACCCAGCAAACCCAGCAGACTGTTTGGGTAAGGGTGCTCAATACCGAAACCGGATGTGTGAACATCGGCAGCTTCGACATCTTTGTAGAGCTTGAAGCCGTAGCCCATGATGTGGAGAGTGTAGAGACCTGTGACCTTGACGGTGACAATGACGGAATCACAGGCTATGACCTTACCCAGTTTGACGCCGAGGTGCTCAACGGGCAGGACCCTGCACAGTACATCGTGCAGTACTTCACAGAAGACCCGCAGCTGAACGGCAACCAGAACCCTATAGCCGACCCTGCGAACTTCCAGGCTGAAGGCGACCAGATTGTTTACATAAGGGTATACAATGACGCTACGATAAGCAAATGCTCTGATTACACGACAGTGCTGATAAGGGTTGAACAGCGCCCTGAGCCTGTGATAGCGGGAGGCACCATATGTGTGGACTACCTGACAGGCGAAGTGATAAGGGTACACACCCTTGACACCGGCCTTGACCCTGCCAATACCTACCAGTGGTACCATGACGGGGTGCTGATAGCGGGGGCTGATGGCCCAAGCTATGACGCTGTGGCCCCGGGAAGCTATACGGTAACTGTTACAAGCCCTCTGGGATGCGTATCTGACCCTATAGCGCCGGTTGTAGTGGAGCAAAGCGGCCCTGCAGCGCCGGTGGGTGTAGGCTACAGCGTGAGCAACTACTTCAGCGATGAGCAGGTGATCACCATCAACGTGGAAGGCTACGGGGAGTACCAGTACAGGCTTGATGAGGGCCCATGGCAGGAGAGCAACATCTTTGCAGGAGTAGCGCCGGGACCGCACCAGGTACAGGTAAGGGATGTAAGCACTGATAACCCATGTTCTGAGTTTGTACTGACACTTGAAGGCATCAGCACGGTAGACTACCCGAGGTACTTTACACCGAATGCCGATGGCTACCAAGACACATGGAACATCAAAGGCCTTGGAGATGACAATACAGATGCGAAGATCTACATCTTTGACCGCTACGGCAAGCTTGTGAAACAGATAAGCTCGCAGGGTGAAGGATGGGACGGAACGATGAACGGCAGCCTTATGCCTGCCACGGATTACTGGTTCAGGGTTATATACCGCGAAACAGTGAACGGCGTACCGGTGGTGAAAGAGTTTAAAGCCCACTTCTCGCTGAAACGATAGTAAGTATAACTTATATGTGAAAAATGCTGCCGGATAACGGCAGCATTTTTATAATTTATTGGCATAGGCTACCAACCTAACACAAAAATTTATATATTTGACCGGCTGTGCGGAGATTGTAAAATAAATTTGCAAATAAAGCGTTAAATTACAATCAGTAGCAGACATTAAAAGTAAATTGCATTCTCTTATTAAACGATAAAATCGCATGAATTTTAAAAAGGTTTATCTAATTTTTGGATTATTATTAACGCAGCTATCTTTTTCCCAGGAAGGGATTGCAGTTTATTCAGATTATTTATCCGATAACTATTACTTAATCCACCCATCTATGGCGGGTGCTGCAAACTGTGCCAAGATAAGGCTTACAGCACGCCAGCAATGGTTTGGCCAGGATGATGCGCCACAGCTGCAAACCTTGAGTTTTAATGGTAGTGTAGGGCCATCTTCAGGTATTGGTATAATTGCATTTAATGATAAAAACGGCTATCATTCACAAACAGGCGCAAAGCTTACTTATGCCCACCACCTTCGTTTTTCAAGAAGCGACTATGATTTGAATCAGCTTTCATTTGGTATGAGTGCAGGTTTGGTTC
>JAEZEY010000289.1 GCA_023432845.1 Pseudomonadota bacterium | reverse complement strand
CGCCGATGGAGATCACCGCCGACGAGCAGATGGAGGCGCATTTCGTCGACCAGATCGCGGCGGCGCTGGATTGCGTGCGCAAGCTGAAAATGTGAGGGCTTGTAACCGCGCCGCCGATGCGGGAAGGAGGAGCATGCCCGAGTCCAGGAATGTTCCCGACAAGCCGCTCCCCTTCTGGCGCACCAAGAAGATGAGCGAGATGACCCCGCGCGAGTGGGAGAGCCTGTGCGACGGCTGCGGCCGCTGCTGCCTCAACAAGCTCACCGACATCGACACCGGCGACACGGTCTATACCGATGTCGGCTGCCGGCTGCTGGACACGCAGACTTGCCGCTGTTCCGACTACAGGAACCGCCAGAAGAAGGTGCATGACTGCGTGCGGCTCACTTGGCGCAACATCCGCCGCCTCACCTGGCTGCCGCCGACCTGCGGCTATGTGCTGGTGGCCTCGGGGCAGGACCTGCCGTGGTGGCATCCTCTGGTGTCGGGGTCGCCGGAGACGGTGCACGAGGCCGGCATTTCGGTGCGCGGCAAGGTCTCGGCCAATGAGGTCGACGTGCCGGACCGCGATCTCGTCGATTACATCGTCAAGTGGCCGCAGCGCTGGCCGAAGGGCTCGCGCGGCAAGGTGCGGCCGAAATAGGCAGATCGCAGGGCGGCAGCATGACACCCGCGCGCGCGCAAGCCTTGCGCTTTGCCGGCGCGCTTGGCATGTCCGGCGGCTTGTAACCGAGCCGCCATGACCGAGCCGCAGACCCCCACGACAATGCCGTCCGGCGCGCCGCATGCGCCGCTGACGCACCAGCAGATCGTCCGCATCGTCCAGGGCATCACTCTGGCGATGTTCCTCGGCGCGCTCGACCAGACCATCGTCGCCACGGCGCTGCCGACCATCGGCCGGCATTTCCACAATGTCGAGGATCTGGCCTGGGTGGTGACGGCCTATCTGCTCACCGGCACGGCGGCGACGCCGCTGCTCGGCAAACTCTCGGACATGTATGGCCGCCGCGTCGTCATGCTCAGCGCGGTGGCGATCTTCGTCGTCGGCTCGGTCGCCTGCGCGCTGGCGCCGGACATGATGACGCTCATTCTCGCGCGCGGCTTCCAGGGCTTCGGCGGTGGCGCGCTGATCGCGCTGGCGCAGACGGTGATCGCCGACATCGTGTCACCGCGCGAGCGCGGCCGCTATCAGGGCTATATCGCCGCGGTGTTCGCGCTGTCCTCGGTCGGCGGCCCGGTGCTCGGCGGCATTCTCACCGAATATATCGACTGGTCGCTGATCTTCTGGATCAACGTGCCGCTCGGCGCGCTGGCGTTGGCCATGACCTGGCACATGCTGAAGCTGGTGCCGTTCCACAAGCGCGAGCACAAGCTGGATGCCGTCGGCGCGGTGCTGATGATGCTGGCCTCGGTGTCGCTCTTGCTGGCGCTGTCGTCGGGCGGGGCGCGCTATCCGTGGGCATCGCTCGAGATCGCCGCGCTGGTGGCGGGCTCGCTCGTGCTGTGGCTGCTGTTCGCTCTTCGGCTGGCGCGCGCGGCCGAGCCGTTCCTGCCGCTCAACATCCTGCGCAACAAGGTGGTGCGTTCGGCGACTTTGGCCGGCGCCTGCACCATGGGCACGCTCGTCGGCATGACCATCTTCATGCCGCTGTATTTCGAAAGCGTCATGGGGCTGTCGGCCTCGCAAGCGGGCCTGGCGCTGATCCCGATGCTCGGCGCCACGGTGATCGCCGCGACCTTGACCGGGCGGGCGCTCACGCAGGTGACGCATTACAAGCGCATCTCCATCGCCGGCGATATCGCCGGCATAACGGCGCTGGCGGTGCTGGCGATCTGGCCGAGCGCGTTGCCGCTGATCGCCGTGCTGGCGCTGATGGCCGTGATCGGCTTTGCCTTCGGCATGGTGTTTCCGGTGTCGACGGTGTGCATGCAGAACGCCGTCGACCGGCCGCAGATGGGCATCGCCACCGGCTCGGCCAATTTCTTCCGCGCGCTGTTCTCGGCGCTGGTGGTGGCGATCCTCGGTGCCATCGTGCTCGGGGGGCTGGGCGGCGCGGCCGGGGCCTCGGTGGAGATGCTGGCGCGGTCGGCCTCGGCGAATGATCTGGCGCTGGCGTTCCGCCTGGTGTTCATCGCCTGCGCCGCGGTGCTGGCCTGCGGCCTTGGCTTCATCTTCGCGCTGGAAGAACTGCCGCTGCGCGGGCCCGGCGGCCCGGCGGTCGAGCCGCATTGAGCCAGTAACAGCCAGGATTATTGCGCCACCGCCATCTCGAGCGCCTGGCCGAGCTTCTGGGTGTTGAACGGCTTTTCCAGGAAGGCGATGTTCTGCTGGCCCAGCCATTTGCGGTGCTTCTGCGCCGGGTCGTAGCCGGACATGCAGACGATGCCCATGCCGGGCCGCGCCGTGATCGCTTCCTTGATCAGCGACACGCCGTCCAGCCCGCCGGGCAGCACCACGTCGGTGAGCAGGATGTCGATCTTGGCCGGCGACACGATCAGGTCGAGCGCTTCCATGCCGTTGGCGACAGCGTGAACCTTGAAGCCGAGATGGCGCAGTTGCGCGCCGGCGACGATGCGGACGTCGGCGTCGTCCTCGACCAGCAGCACGGTCTTTTCGCTCTCGGTATCGGCGGCAGCGGCGGCGTTGTCGGCTTCGTCCGGCTGAGTGGACGAGACGATGCGCGGCAGACGGATCGTCACCGACGTGCCGGTGCGCGGCTCGCTCTCGATCGTCAACTGGCCGCCCGACTGCTCGGTGAAACCCTGAACCATGGATAGGCCGAGACCGCTGCCCAATCCCTCGGCCTTGGTCGTGAAGAACGGCTCGGCGGCCCGCGCCAGCACGTCCTCGCTCATGCCGAAGCCGGTGTCGCTCACGGTGACGCAGACTTCTTCACCGGTCGGCCAGCGCGGCGATTTGGCGAGCGCGGCTTCGCAAGGCCGGCACTCGGTGGCGATGGTGATCTGGCCGCCCTCGGGCATGGCGTCGCGGGCATTGATGGCGAGGTTGAGCAGCGCATTGGCCAGCTGATTGCGGTCGACGGAGATCACCGCGTCCCTGGCATTGAGCCTGGTGACGAGGTCGATATTGGGGCCGAGGGTCCGTTGCAGCAGGCGCAAGGTGTCGAGCACCAACTGGTCGATCGGTGTCGGTTCGGCGCGCAGCGGCGTCTGCCGCGAGAAGGCCAGAAGGCGGCGGACGAGTTCGCGCCCGCGGCGCGTTGCGCGCATCGCGGCGTCGACCAGATCGGGGTCGGCGGTCAGCCCGCGCGCGGCGGCCCGATCGACGAATTCAAGGCTGCCGGCGATGACCGAGAGCAGGTTGTTGAAGTCGTGCGCAACACCGGCGGTCAATTGGCCGACCGCCTCCATCTTCTGCATCTGGCCGAGCGTCATTTGCGCTTCCTCGCGCCGGCGCATCTCCTGCGCCAGTTCGGCGGTGCGCGCACTGACGCGGGCCTCGAGCTCCTGATTGGCGCGCGCCAGCAATTCCTCGGCGCGGCGGCGCATGGTGACGTCCTGGAGCGTGCCGAAGATGCTATGGAAGATCCCGGCGTTGTCTCGCACCGGCATCATCCATAGTTCGAGATCAAGGATGGCGCCGTCGGGCCGGCGCATGCGAACGACCAGCTTGGGAATTTCGCGGCCGGCGACGACGTCCTTGGCGGCCTTCTTGAGAGTCGGCTGATCTTCGGGCAGGGCCATGTCGTAGAAGCTGCGCACGGTCAGCGCATGGTCGGGCGAGAAGCCGAACATGGCGTAGATGCCTTCGGACCAGGTGATGGTGCTCGTCGCGAGGTCGTTCTTGAAGTGGCCGAGGAGGGCGAGCCGCTCGGCGCGCGCCAGGCTGTCGCGGCTTTCCTTCAGGGAGGCTTCCGCTTGCATCCGCTCGGTGATGTCGGAGAGGGTGCCAACCATGCGCACCGGCTTGCCGTCGGCATTGCGTTGCGCCATGCCGCGGCTCTGCACCCAGATGTAGTGACCATCCGCATGCCTGATCCTGAATTCGACAGCGTAGGGCTCGCCCCCTTCGAGATGAGCACGAAGTGCTTCCTTCGCGGCGGCTCGATCATCTGGATGAATGAGTCCATGCACGGCTTCCAGCGGAGGCGGCGCCGCGTCGGCGGGAAGGCCTATCAGTCTCTTCCACTGCGGTGATTTGTAATTGTCGCCGGTCTCGATGTTCCAGTCCCAGATGCCGTCGTTGACCGCTTCTTCGACCAGGCGATACCGCTCCTGACTGCGACGCAAATCATCCTGCGCGGCGAGCAGCGTCTTTTCGCGCGCAATACCCCATCTGATGCCGAGCAAGATCGCCGCGGTGATGAGCAGGGCGATGACCCAGTAGACTTGCGCCTGCCGGTTGGCGTGCCGATAAATAAACTCCTCAGTGACGGAGACCGTGGCGATCAAGGGATAGTCGCCGATGACACGATAGGCGACCAGCCGGGTGAATTGATCGAAGGATTGATAGCGATTGAAGAAATGTCCGTTGCGCGCACTGCCAACGTGGCGGAACAGCATCGAGGACGGTCCCAGGCGCGTCCCGGCTGGCACGCTTACGGCTTTGCCGTTGACGGCGCGCGCCCGCACGATGCCATCCATGCCAATCAGGCCGAACGCGCCGTTCGGGCCGAGATCGAGATCGGCGCCGACCTGCATCAGGGAGTCCGGCGAGACGATCGCGGCAACGATGCCGGCAAAGGTACCGTCCGGTGAGAGCAGCTTGCGTGTGACGACGATGGTCGAGCGATTGTTTAACTTGGATTCGAGCGGCTCACTGAAGAACAATTCGTCGGTCGGCGCAGCTTTTTGCCGTTGAAAATATTCTCGGTCCGCGAAGTTCCGGTCGGCGGGCATCATGCCCACTCCGGGACCGACGCCGGTGGAGGCGGCGACGGGATTGCCGTCCTTGTCGAGGATGACGAACCTGTATTCGAGGTCGGTCCGGGCGGCTGTGTTGTTCATCCATGTCTGAAGTTCCTCGGCCGATTTCGATTGCTGATAGGCGCGGCGAAGGAGCAGAAGAGTGGAATCGACACTGCGGATTATGTGCGAGTAGGACTGATCGACAATGCGGGCAAGGTTGTCGGTCGTCCGTATCGCATTGGCGCGGGCATCGCCCCGGTCGTTGGTGATCAGAAGTGCAAGGACGCCGTAAACGGCGGCGAGCATACACAGGCCGATGAACGTCGCCGGTTGCATCCAGGCGCGCCAGCCGGAGCCGCCGGCAAAGCGGCCGCGAGACTGCCCACGCGCGTCACCTGGCTGGGCCGGCGTCTCAAGGATGGCCCCGGGGACCATCGGCTGATCTGTCACGGCGGCGCCCTCCGTGGGTGGGGTCACCCACGGCCGCATTCTTATCTTGCGTGGTTTATTCGAGGTACGATGGCGCTGACGTTATACACATTCTTGTGCGCTAGACGTGTCTAAGCGGTGCCCGGTCTCCGGACCTCGCCGGCCGGTCGCGTGCGGCATTATTGATCGCAGCACGCGACCTGTTTGATCGGTTTTATGCCGCGGCCAGCTTGCCGGCGAATACCGCGAAGCGATCAATCAGCGCTTTCAGGAATTCGCGGACACCCGCGTCGGTAACAGTATGATCGGTGGCGATCATCTCCGGCTTGTATTGAATGTAAGCTTCGCCGCCGAGGAGATGCAGCCCCTGATTGCCGAGCACCGATCGGAGGTGCTGCTGTACGACGGCGGTCGAGATCAGACCGGTCGAGGTGCCGGTGATCGCGGCGGGCTTGTTGGGCCAGGACGTCTTGCCCCAGGGCCGGGCCCCCCAGTCGATGGCGTTCTTGAGCACGGCCGGGAGCGAACGGCTGTGTTCGGGCGTGACGAAGAGCAGGGCATCGGAGGCCTCGACCTCGCTCTTGAAGCGGGCGACCGGCGCCGGGACCGGCAGCTCCTGGTCTTCGTTGTACATCGGCAGGTCGTCGATCTGGATGAGGCTGGCCTCGAATGCGTCGCCGCCGAGTTTGGCCAGCGCCAGCGCCAGTTTGCGGTTGATGGACCCCTTGCGGTTGGAGCCGACGATGACCCCCAGTTTGAGCTTAGCCATTGAAACCTCTATTTTTTAGCCTAAGTTACGGTCTGTAACCAAGGATAAATAGATGACCGCTCAAAACACTCAAGAAGGCACAGTTTCCATACCCGGTACCCTTCATGTGGCCGAGGATTGCCGCGCCGTGAGCGAAGTATTGGCAAGGGTCGGCGATAAGTGGACCGTCCTGGTGGTTTCGACCCTGGGCGACGGACCCAAGCGCTTCAACGAATTGCGCCGGGCGCTGGGCTCGATTTCGCAGCGCATGCTGACGCTGACCCTGCGCGGTCTTGAGCGGGACGGCCTGGTGTCGCGCACCGTGTTCCCGACTATTCCGCCGCGCGTGGACTATGAACTGACGGATCTCGGCCGTTCGCTGCTCGAGCCCGTCCTGGAGCTCGGCTTGTGGGCGCGGCGGAACCGCCCGGCGATTCAGCAGGCGCGGGCGCGGTTTGACGCGGGCACTGCAACCTGACGCGGCTGCGACAATTCATCGGGGCGTCACCTCGTCTCATGCTTTGGTCTAAAAGCCTTGATTCACGGGCATTTCCGGCGTCAGCCGGATGCAACCCGGGCCGAAAACCCTCTAGACGACTAGTAAGGAATTACCATAGCCTGCGAGTAGTGATCGGATGGCCGTGGGGGCGGCCGCCGATTGCAGGTGGGGCTGCATCGCTTGTGGGGGGGTTAAGTCGCGTGCCCCGGTATTTCTTCAATTTCAGCGACGGCCGTCGCTGGTTCACCGACGACACCGGCCAGGAATTCGGAGGGCTCGCCGCCGCGCGCCGCCATGCGGTGCGCCAGGTGCGCGATCTCAAAGCCGCCATGTGCGACCCCGGCATCCAGGATCTGTCCGGCTGGAGCATGCGCGTGGTCGACGGCAACGGCCGCGCCGTCTTTGAGATCGGCTTCGACCTCAAGCCGGATCGCGTCGAGGGCTGAGCCGCTCCAGAGTTTTTTTGGTGTTGGCGCGTTTTCTTTGCGCGAACCGGCACTCACTTCGCTCGAAAACGCTTTAGCGCTCGCGGCCGACGAACTCGATGCCCAGTTCGCCGCCGAGCCGCCATACGACGCGACAATCGCGCCGCATCTCGCCGCCGTCGTTGAAGACCGACAGGATGAAGGTATCGGGCATCCCGGCCTCGCAATAGAGCCGCGCGCCGCTCTCGGAAATGTCGGTGATGTAGCAGCTGCGCGGCAGCGCGCCGGCGCCCGTATAGTATTGAGCCACGCGGTTGATCGCGCGGCGCGGGGTTTTCCGTCGTTCTTTCAGCAAGGCCGATCGCATCTCGCCATCCGTGGGATGGCCGTGTTTTAGCGGCCGGCTCCTCAGATTGGCTTAAGCGGAATAAACGAATTTGAGGCAATCGCCGGCAACGACGGACGGGGTGGAACAAAAAAGTATTTAAAATTTTTTTCCAGGTTCTGCCGCGCGCCAGGCGGCGCCGGAGACCGTCGCCGCCGCGTTCGGTGCGCCGCATCGCATTGGAATTGTTAGGATTTTACGCCCAAACCGCCGGATTGGATAAAAATCACAAACTAGGAAAATAGGCATTGACAGCGTGACGCTCCTCAGGTAGGTTTCAGGCATGCTCCACACTTGCGTTCGGTGAGGCGCCCGCCCAACGGCGGGGCGGCGCGGTTCGCTGCTTGCGTGGGAACGCGATGCCATCGCTGGCGTTGACCCTGCATATCGCTGCGCCATCACGGCGCGGCGCGTCGGGTCACGACAAGCGATGAGGAGCATGCGATGGCGAAACTCGAAGACGGCCGCATCGTGGAGACGGCGACCGAAGCCCGCGCCGGCGCCACCGGCCACAATGTGCGCTACGTGCTGACTTTCGGGACCCTCGGAGTCGCCGTGCTGTTTGCCGTCGTCTATCTCTACTTCTTCGCCGCCTGACGCGCCTGCCGCGCGGGCGGTCCTGCAACATGCCAACGCGCCGGTTTTGCCGGCGCGTTTTTTATTGGGGGAGACCGATGCCGAGGAAAGCCACGAGAACCGGGACGATCAAATCCAGACGCGAAGCGCCGAAAAGACGAGCGCTGTCGAGGCGCCTGCGCGAGGCGATCGGCGGCCAACTCGATGCCATCGACCACGTCAACAGACTGATCGCCAAACAGTCCGAACTCGGAGAGAGCGACCGGGCCGTCGCTGCCGTATCGCGCTCGCTGCGCGAGACACACGAACTGCTTCAGCCGCCCGAGGAAGAACACAAGCTTGATGTCGCCCATGACGAACCTTTCCCCTACGACGTCGAGCAGTTCCGTCGCGAGCTTGCACGCGCACTTCGCGCAGTTCTCGACGAACGGCGAAGCGGAGCTGCACGAGAATCTGACGAGCCTGTTCGGCAAGCTGTGGGGCCGCGACCTGGAGAAGCTGAGGACTGACTTCGGGCTCTATGCGCTTCGGCATCAGACGCCGCCTGCGCGCGCCAATGGCGACGCGCCTTGGAGCACCTGGCTCATTCTTGGCGGACGCGGCGCCGGCAAGACCCGCGCCGGCGCCGAATGGGTGCGCGACGTCGCCTGCCACGACCCGCAGGCGCGCATCGCGCTGGTCGGCGAGACCGAGCACGACGTCCGCGCCGTGATGGTGGAGGGCGTGTCGGGGCTGCTCGGCGTGCATCCGCACTGGGAGCGGCCAATATGGCAACCGTCGCTGCGCCGCCTTGCATGGAAGAACGGCGCGGTGGCCGAAATCTTTTCGGCGGAAAATTACGAAAGCCTGCGCGGCCCGCAATTCACGGCCGCGTGGTGCGACGAACTCGCCAAGTGGCGTCAAGCCGAAGCAACCTTCGACATGCTGCAGTTCGGACTGCGCCTTGGCGAGCGGCCGCGGCAGGTGATCAC
>JAEZEY010000132.1 GCA_023432845.1 Pseudomonadota bacterium | reverse complement strand
CTTGAGGGTCGCTGTGCGCTCGTCACGGGATCAATCGGCGGGATTGGCTATGCGATCGCCCAGGCGCTCGCGGAGGCCGGCGCCAACGTTATCCTCAATGCCCTGGCGGATAGACCGACCGGCGATGCCGCCGCCCACCGCCTGTCCTCGGATTCCGGCCGCGAGGTCGTTTTTGACGGTACCGACCAGACCCACGTCCCGGCGAACGAGCGCATGTTCGACAATGCTAAAGCGCGGTTCGCCAGCATCGACATCGTCGTCAACAATGCCGTGGTCCGGCACTTCTCCCCCGTCGACCGGTTCAAGACCGAGGACTGGAATCATTCTCTCGCAGTCAATATCTCGGCGGCGTTTCATTGCATCCGGCTGGCGGTGCCCGGAATGCGCGCCAAGGGCTGGGGCCGCATCATCAACATGTCGTCGATCTTCGGGGGGCGCGGTGCCGAGAATCGCGTCGACTACGTCACCACCAAGACTGCCCTGCTCGGCATGACCCGCGCCGTCGCCGTCGAAACCGCGCTCACCGGCATCACCTGCAACGCCATATCGCCCGGCGCCGTGCCGACGCCGGCGCTGCTGACGCGCGTCCACGAGGTAGGAGCCTCCGAGGGCCTCAGTGCGCAGGAAGCCGAACATCGCTATGTCGCCACCCGCCATCCGACGGAACGTTTCGTAGCCCCGGCCAATGTCGGCGCCCTGGCGGTGTTCCTGTGCAGCCCGGCGGCCAAGGATATTACTGGAGCGACACTGCCGATCGACGGCGGCTGGCAGGCCCGATGACGCGACATGCAAAATATTGAATACTCCGGCCCGGGGCGAGGACACCATTCCTGCTTTCGCCTTTCCGTTGTAAAGATGTAACGATTCGGTTCGCGGGGACCGCTTATGGAGGAAATGGCCTTTGAACGCGCCGTATGCCAAGCCTGACTTCCGGGTCGAAAAGGTCGCCGCACCGTTGCGCCAGAGCGTCACGGAGAGCATCCGCTATGCCATCGCGCTCGGCCATTTCGCCGCCGGCGAACGGCTCACCGAACGTGAACTATGCGAGATGACCGGCGTCAGCCGCACGTTGGTACGTGAAGCGCTGCGTCAGCTCGAATCCGAAGGACTGATCGAGGTCGTGCCGAACCGCGGCCCGAGCGTGGCGCGGCTATCGGCGGAACAGGCCCGGGGCGTTTATCAGGTGCGCGCCGAACTCGAGGGACTGGCCTGCCAGCTTTTCGCCGAACAAGCCGACAACGATCAGCGCGCCGCATTGCACGACGCTTTTCGCAAGCTGAAGCGGTCCTTCAAGGACACCGATCCGCTCGCACGCCTGCGCGCCAAGAACCATTTCTACGATTGCCTGGTCGATGGCGCCGGCAACCAGGCGCTCGGCGATACGCTGCGGCTGCTCAATGCACGCATCATGCTGCTGCGCGCAACATCGCTGCGCGCCCCGGGCCGTTCGGCCGTCAGCATGGACGAACTCGCCGCCATGATGGAAGCGCTCGACGCCAAGGACGGCAAGAAGGCGCGCGCGCTGGCGGAACATCACGTCCGCAACGCCGCCAAGGCCGCCATTGAATTATTGTACGCGCAATCGGAGCCGGCACCTGCCAAGCCCAAACGCGCCGTCAGGTCCGGCGCCGCCGTGCGAGCATAAGCTACGTCAAGCGACATCGCGCACGCCCCTTCGGCAGCCGAGGCGCGTTGATCGGTGTCAAAGATGGGAAGCCTACGTTTCGACATTGTGAAAAGCCGACAAGCTCGACTGTCTTGCCGGTCGCTAAACCTGACCCGAGGGAGCCCATGCAGGCGGTTCCGTTGCGGCTATTTGCACTCGCTGCCAGCAGGCAACTTGGTGAGGCCGTGGCGAATGCCGCGGGCCTGCCGCTGGCCGCGCATGAGGAGCGGGACTTCGAGGATGGCGAGCACAAGGCACGGCCGCTCGACACCGTGAGCGGCACTGACGTCTACATCCTGCAAAGCCTGCACGGCGGACCGGATCAGAGCACCAACGACAAGCTCTGCCGCCTGCTGTTCTTCATCGGCGCATTGAAAGATGCCGGCGCTGCCCGCGTGACCGCGGTCACACCCTATCTTTGCTATGCGCGCAAGGATCGCCGAACCAAGCCGAACGATCCGGTCGCCACACGCTACCTCGCCGGCATGTTCGAGAGCGTCGGGACCGACCGGGTCGTTGCCCTCGAAGTGCACAATCCCGCGGCCTTCGAAAATGCCTTTCATTGCCGAACGATCGCGCTCACCGCGACGCCTTTGTTCGTCGACTATGTTAGGAACAATCTGGTCAACGACAAACTCGCGGTCGTCTCGCCCGATGCCGGCGGCATGAAGCGCGCCGAATTGTTGCGGGAAGCGCTGGAGCAGGCGCTCGGCCGCCCGGTGGGCAAGGGCCTGGCAGAGAAACATCGAAGCAGTGGCATCGTATCCGGCGACCTGTTCGCTGGGGATGTTGCCGGCACCACTGCACTTATCGTCGACGACTTGATCAGCACCGGCGGCACCTTGCTGCGCACGGCCCGCGCAGCGCGGAGCGCCGGCGCGCGTCGCGTGATCTGCCTGGTGACGCACGGCTTGTTCATGGCCGGGTCGACAGACGTGCTGGCCGATCCCGCCATCGATGAAATTGTCATCAGCGATAGCGTGCCGCCGTTCCGGCTCGACGGCGACGCAGCGAAGAACAAGCTGACGATCCTGCCCGCGGCGACACTCCTCGCCGAGACCATTCGCCGGCTGCACGATGAGCGCGACCTGAGCGATTTAATGATCGTCTGAACATCGCATCTAGATCGCGTGCACTTGCCGCCGCAAGCTCGAGATAGTCCCGACAGAGCCGCGGCCATTTCTCCGGCGTGCGCGGGTGCTCTTCGAACAGATGCGCAATCGCAAGGCGCGCGCGCAAGGTCGCGCGGTGACATCGATAGAAAGCAAAGAGCGCATCCACCGGACCGTCGCGCAACATCCTTCTCATTCGCTGCCATAAATAATCGCCGGCCCATGGCGCGCCGAGCCGCTGGCATTCGATTGAGAGGAAAGCGATTTCGTCGAATGGATCGTTGATCCGGAGCCGGTCGCTGAACTCCAGGCAATCGATGATCCTCACCTTATCGTCGAGCCAGATATGTTCTGGCCGTAGATCGCCATGGCCATCGACGATACGTCGACAGCGCAGACGCGCGGCCAGGAGATCGCCATGCTCGGACAGAAAACGGCGCTGTGCGGCAGCGACCCTGCGCACGAGCCCGGCAGGAACGCCGAAACGGGGGTCGAGCAGAACCCGATCGTTGTACGCAAGGCTCGCTTTCCAATCGACGAGATACGTCGCAGCAGGGAGCATGACCGGACCTGCGGACCGATAGAAGTGCGCCAGCGTATCGACCAACCGATCCAAGTGCGCGCGTGTCAGCCGCTTTTCCCCGATCATGCGGTCGAGCATGAAGCGCTCGTCGAGGCGCCTCATCACCACCAGCCAGTCCACCGGCGCGCCGGCGCCGCCGATCGACAAACCGCCCGCCTCCGCGGCCAAGGGGACCACGTCGAGGTAGATATCGGGCGCGAGCCGCCGGTTGAGTCTCAGTTCGGCACGGCAAGCCGCTTCGCGACGCGCGAGCGTGGAGAAGTCGAGATACGGAAATCGCACCGGCTTTTTCAGCTTGAAAACTCTGTCGCCGGCAAGGAAAACCCATGACATGTGCGTCTCGCGGACGATGACCTCCGCTGGCGCGGGCACATAGGTTCCAGGTCGAGACAGAAACTCGACCTTCGCGGCGAGCGTAACATCGGCCTTCACGATTTTCGGTCCTTGCACGCAGCGCTCCGCAATAGCGAAAAACTAGGGCCATCCCCCGTCATTCCGTTGATCCTGGTCAAACCGAGCTTTGGCCGCTGCGGCATTATTCTTTATTCATGAGGGAGCCGCCAGAATGCCTATGACGACGGCCGCACACGATCCTGGGCAAAAGCCGGTCGAACGCGACGTGACGATCGGCCCCTTGAGCCTGGCAGGCGACCTTCGCGTGCCTGCAAAGGCTTCGGCCTTGGTGATATTTGCGCATGGCAGCGGGTCAAGTCGCTTCAGCCCGCGCAACAGGATCGTTGCGGAGTCGTTGAATGTGCTGGGCATGGCGACCCTGCTCTTCGATTTGCTCACCTCCGCGGAAGAACAGGACCGAACCAACGTGTTCGACATTGCTCTGCTGGCCGGCCGTCTGACCGAAGTCGTTCTCTGGACCAGACAACAGCCGGAACTCGCGGACCTCCCTGTCGGATTGTTCGGCGCCAGCACCGGCGCAGCAGCAGCGCTCGTCGCAGCTGCGGAACTCGGCTCCCGAATCGGCGCAGTTGTCTCGCGCGGCGGACGCCCGGACCTCGCGGGCCCGGCGCTTGCTCGCGTCACCGCGCCAACGCTGCTGATCGTCGGCGGGCGCGATACAGGCGTTATCGAACTCAACGAACAGGCTTACGCGCTGCTCCGAGCGGACAAGTCGCTGGAAATCATCTCGGGCGCCACGCATCTTTTCCCCGAGCCTGGCGCCATGGAAAAGGTTATCGCGCTTGCCGCCCGGTGGTTCCGCGATCATCTCAATGCCGAATCTCCAGGCCATTCGGGGAGGACCTGAATGCCTTTCGTGAACCGCACCGAAGCCGGCCGCAAACTCGCCAAGGCGCTCGCAGCCTATGAGGGCGAGACGCCGATCGTCATGGCGCTGCCGCGCGGCGGCGTCCCGGTTGCTGCGGAAGTCGCGCAAGCGCTGCGCGCGCCTCTTGACCTGGTCCTCGTACGTAAGATCGGCGTCCCCACTCAGCCGGAACTGGCCATGGGCGCCGTCGTCGATGGCCCGGCGCCCGTGACCATTCGAAACGAGGATATCATCCGCCTCTGCGGCGTAACCGAAGAGGAATTCGCCACGATAAGAACGAAAGAGCTGGGCGAGATCGAGCGCCGCCGTCGGCTCTATATGGCCGACCGGCCGCATCCGGATGTTAAAGGAAAAACGGTGATCGTCATCGACGACGGAATTGCGACCGGGGCCACGACCCGCGCGGCGTTGCAGGCGCTGCGTTTGCGCAACGCCGGGAAAATCGTTCTGGCCGTCCCCGTAGCGCCGACCGACACACTGCAAAAGCTGCGGGGCGACGCCGATGCGATCGTCTGCCTCGAAGACCATCTCAACTTTGGCGCGATTGGCGTTTACTATTCAAACTTTCGGCAACTGTCCGACGCGGACGTGATTTCTCTGCTCGACCGCGCGAGCATACGGTCAACGGATGCCCCCTAAGATTTTAGGAGAACGACATGCCACAGCCCAGTTCCGGTGGTGACACCGCTGCCACCCAGGACGACATCGTCGGCATCCTGGGCCACATCGATTCCAAACAACTTCTGGCCATCCTGGCGTTGCGGCCGACCGTCACGGAAGTCGAGCAAGCTTCGATGTGGCTTTCCGCCGATACGGACGTGTTCGGCGCCGGAGAGCCGCTTAAAGGCAACGCCGCCGAGATCGTCACGATCCTGACCGAAGACGAGGAAGAAGAACCCTGAGCGGACGCCGGCGCAACGCGAGACTCCGCGCCCCGGATGCGTCGGCATACGCCTGTTCACGCCTTGAGGCCGTGCTTCTCCAGTAGCCTGACGGTGCTGGCCTGCGGACCCTTGTCGCCGACTTCCTCGGCGAACGTCACCCGCGAGCCGACAGCGAGCTTGGCATAGCCGTCGTTGAGCACGCTGTTGCGGTGGAAATAGATCTCGTGCCCATCGCTCGTCTCGATGAATCCGAACTCGCCGAGCGGATCCAGTTCGCAGACGGTGCCGATCGGTGAGCCTTCATGCTCTTTGACTTTGCCCTGCAGCTTGCGGACCTGATCCTGCAGTTGCCGGCGGGCTCGCTTGAAGGCGTCGTTGAGCGCGAAATCGATATCGGAATAGCGCTCGTCATTCTGCCGGACATGGCCGACATTGACCTCACGCCCCTCCGGCAGTGCCAGACGGACGTGAATTTCATAGAGTCCGCCAGTGCGATGGCGGCCGCCCGGCGATCTGACAACGACACGTCCCGCAGTAATGCGGCCGAAGCGCTCTTCAAGCTGGGCAACGTGGCGGTCGACGGCGGAGCGGACGGCCGGGTCGGCGTCCATGCCCTGAAAATCGATCTGAACCGGCGTTTCCATGGATCGGGTCCTTTCCTTGAGGCGACCTAAATTCCCGCGGGTCGCCCGGCTCTTCACAAGAACGCGGACTTCAAAACCAGTTATCAGGGGCAACGCACGTAACGGCGTTTGCCTGACTGCGTTACGTAGTAGCAGCGGCCGGGACGGGTCGCGTCGGCGATAATCGCGCCGGCTGCGGCGCCGATTACGCCGCCAGCAACGGCAGCCCCGGTCGAGCGGCCGGCAAGGCCGCCTATCAGCGCACCACTGCCCGCGCCGATCAATGCGCCGCCGAGGACGCGATCCTGGCGCGCCGTTTCGCAGCCCGCCAAAGTCAAGGCCGCGACAAGCAGAACCAAAGTCTTGCGCATCTCACAATCTCCTCGCGCTGTTTGGACTCGCATCCGCCGCGAGATCCGGAAGATTGATGTTTAATGAGTTGCGCGATCCGCCTTTGATTTATCGCAAGACCGGCGGGAAAACTGCGGCGCAGATCGGCGCCGTGTCGGTGGCTGGGGCGGGAGGGATCGAACCTCCGAATGGCGGAATCAAAATCCGCTGCCTTACCGCTTGGCTACGCCCCAACACATGACCCTCGGTCATGAATCCAGATGAGCCGAACCCTCGGTCTTAAATCCAGATCAGCCGAGAAGTCGCATGACCCGGCCATCAATCATCACGGACCCGACCGCAGGCGGGCGGACCATAGCGATGCCGCCCGGTATCCGCAACATGATCTAGCCCCTTGATCCTCAACGACGTTTCGCCCGCATTTGACCGGCGCGCGGGCCCGGCTAGATTGCCGCCATGACATACCGCGCCCCCGTTGCCGACATCGCCTTCGCCCTCAAATACGCCGCCGGCCTCAAAGCCGCCCTCCAGGAGGGCCTTTATGGCGACCTGGACGAGGCCACGGTAGACACCGTTCTGGACGAGGCCGGCAAGTTCGCGTCCGACGTGATCGCCCCGCTGAACGCCGTCGGCGACAAATTCGGCACCCCGTTCAAGGACGGCAACATCACGATGCCACCCGGCTGGAAGGAGGCTTATACCTCCTGGGCCGCCGCCGGCTGGAATGGCCTCGCCTCCCCCGCCGATTTCGGCGGTCAGGAACTGCCGCACGCGGTCAACGCCGCCTGCATCGAGATGTGGAACGCCGCCTCGATGGCCTTCGGCATCGGTCCGGTGCTGACCATGGCCGCGGTCGACGCGCTGCACGCCTACGGCAGCGAGGACCTGAAGCAGAAATATCTCGCAAAGCTGATCAGCGGCGAATGGATGGGCACGATGCAGCTCACCGAGCCGCAGGCCGGCTCCGACGTCGGCGCGCTGCGCACCAAGGCCGAGCGCGCCCCTGACGGCACCTACCGCATCACCGGCCAGAAGATCTTCATCACCTACGGCGAGCACGACCTCACCGACAACATCATTCATTTCGTGCTGGCGCGATTGCCCGATGCGCCGCCAGGCAACAAGGGAATCTCTCTCTTCCTCGTGCCGAAATTCCTGCTCGACAAGGATGGCGCGCCCGGCAAGCGAAACGATCTTCGCGCGCACTCGATCGAGCACAAGCTCGGCATCCACGGCTCGCCGCCCTGCACCATGGTGTTCGGCGACGAGGGCGGCGCGACAGGCTATCTGGTGGGCGAGGAGAACCGCGGCCTCGCCTGCATGTTCACGATGATGAATCTCGCGCGGCTCTCGGTCGGCCTGCAAGGCGTCGGTGTCGCCGAGCGTGCGACCCAGCAAGCTCTCTCATATGCGCGCGAGCGCCGGCAAGGCCGTGCAGACGGCGCGAAGGAATCAAGCCCCATCATCGCGCATCCGGACGTGAAGCGCATGCCGATCACCATGCGCACGATGACCAAGGCCGCGCGTGCGATCGCCTATGCGACCGCGATCGCGATCGACCGCTCGCATCTTGCGAAGACCGAAGGCGAACGCTCCGCTGCGCATGCGCGCGCCTCCCTCCTCACGCCCGTCGCAAAAGCATTCTCGACCGACATCGGCATCGAGGTCGCCTCCCTCGGCGTGCAGGTGCACGGCGGCATGGGGTTCATCGAGGAGACCGG
>JAEZEY010000479.1 GCA_023432845.1 Pseudomonadota bacterium | reverse complement strand
ATGAACTGTCCGGGCCATGTGCAGATCTACAAGCACGGCCTCAAGAGCTATCGCGAACTGCCGATCCGGCTCGCCGAGTTTGGTATTGTCCACCGCTACGAGGCGTCCGGCGCCATGCACGGTCTGTTGCGCGTGCGCGCCTTCACGCAAGACGACGCGCATGTGTTCTGCACCGAGGACCAACTCGCCGAGGAATGCCTCAAGATCAACGACCTGATCATGTCGACCTATGCCGATTTCGGCTTCGAGGGCGATCTCGTCGTCAAACTGTCGACCCGGCCTGAAAAGCGCGTCGGCTCGGACGCCGCGTGGGATCACGCCGAAGGCGTAATGCGGAACGTGCTCGAGCGCATCGCCAGGGAAAACAACCGCATCAAGACCGCGATCAATCCGGGCGAAGGCGCATTCTACGGGCCGAAGTTCGAATACGTGTTGCGCGACGCCATCGGCCGCGACTGGCAGTGTGGCACCACTCAGGTCGACTTCAACCTGCCGGAGCGGTTCGAGGCCTTTTACATCGCGCCCGATGGCTCCAAGCAGACGCCGGTCATGGTGCACCGCGCGATCTGCGGCTCGCTGGAGCGTTTTCTCGGCGTCGTGCTCGAGCACTATGCCGGCCACCTGCCGCTGTGGCTGGCGCCCAAGCAGGCCGTCGTCTGCACCATCACCCAGGATGCCGACGCTTACGCCACGGACGTCATGGCCGCGGCGCGCAAGGCCGGCCTGCGCGTCGATGCCGATCTGCGCAACGAGAAGATCAACTACAAGGTCCGCGAGCACTCGCTGGCCAAGGTGCCGGTACTGCTTGTCGTCGGCAAGAAGGAAGCGGAAACGCGGCAGGTCTCGATCCGCCGCCTCGGCTCAGACAAGCAACAGGTGATGTCGCTCGACGACGCGCTGAAGCTGCTGACCGAGGAAGCGCTGCCGCCGGACGTAAAGCGCGCGAAGGCGGCGGCTTAGAGCGTTTTCGAGCGAAAGGGAAACCGGTTTGCATGAAGAAATCGCGTCAAAACAGAAAGCTAGAGTCTTGGCTTTGATTTTACCAAAGCCGAGACTCTAGACCGCCGCTATTTCCCCTGCGTCTTGATGTAGGCAGCGAGATCGGCCGCCTCGCTGCGCGACAGTGTCATGCTTGGCATGACCGGGTGCGGAACCATCAGGAACAGCGCGAGTTGCGCGGCATCGAAATTCGGGTTTCGCGCGATGGCCGAGAATGGCGATGCTTGGGTGTTGCCGCTCTGCTGATCCGCCGCGACGATATGGCATGCCGCGCACCAGCGCTTCGCCAGCACCTCGCCGTTGGAAGCATCGGCGGCTGCGACGGGTTGAGACAGGGCAAGAATGGCGAACAGCGGGACGGACGCCAGAAGCGGTCGAACAATCACGGGGAGGCCTTTGCAAATCGACTAGTCTGCTAACCTTATAGCCGCAAACGACGGGTGCGGCCATGACCTTGATAAAGGGCTGAAGCCTGTGAGGACGCTTTCCTAGGCCGTCGCAGCAGTGACGCGCCGAATCGCGGGCACGACCTCAGGCTCTGCCGCCACCCCACCCTCGAGCAAGCCGAGGAAGCGCTCCGCCCACTGCGTCAGATCGTTGCGGGTCAGCGCGGCAAAGTTGGCCTCATGGCGCATGCGACGCTCCTCGAGCGGCATGCCCAGCGCGCGATTGATGGCAATGGCCACGCCCTCCGAGTCATAGGGATTGACCAGCAGCGCAGCGCCGCATTCGCGCGCCGCGCCGGCAAAACGCGACAACACCAGCACGCCCGGATTCGCCGGGTCCTGCGCGGCGATGAACTCCTTGGCGACCAGGTTCATGCCGTCACGCAATGGTGTAACCAGGCCGACGCGCGCATGGCGATAAAGCCCGGCCAGTGAACTGCGGCTATAGGTCTTGTTGACATAGCGCAGCGGCGTCCATGACGCTTCGCCGAACGTGCCGTTGATGCGGCCGACTGTTTCACCGACCAGGCGGCCGATATCGGCGTATTCACGGATATCGGTGCGGCTGCGCGGCGTGATCTGCAGATAGGTCACCAGCCCGCGCCAGTCGGGGAAATTGGCGAGGAAGCGCTCGAACGCATTCAGCCGTTCGGGGATGCCCTTGCTGTAATCGAGGCGGTCGACGCCGATGATCAACGCACGGCCGGACATACTGGCGACGACCTCGTCCACGAATGCGGTGTTCACCGCGCGGCGCGCCAGTCGCGCGAAGGCTTCGGTCTCGACGCCGACCGGAAAGATGCCGATGCGGACGACGCGATCTTCGTAGTGGAAGGCATCGTCGCCGGCGCGCTTGAGGCCGACTTCGTTGGCGAGGTAGCGCGAAAAATTGTTGGCGTCGTTCTCGGTCTGGAAGCCAACCAGATCGTAATGGCACAACGCCGGGACAAGCCGCTCGTGGTTCGGCAATCCGGTGAGGATTTCCGGCGGCGGACAGGGAATATGCAGGAAGAAGCCGATGCGGTTCTTGTGGCCGCGCTCGCGCAGCATCTGCGCCAGCGGCATCATGTGATAGTTATGCACCCAGATCACGTCGTCGGGCCGCAGCACCTGCTCGAGGTTCTCGACGAAATATTGATTGACGCGGAAATAGCCGCCGAGATCGCGGCGGGTGAACTCGGCAAGGTCGAGCCGGTAGTGCAGAATTGGCCAGAGCACCCGGTTGGCGAAGCCGCTGTAGAACTCCTCATAGTCGTCCTTGAGCAGATCGATGGTGACGTAGGAAACCTTGTCATGCACGACGGTCTTGGCCGCACCCGTCCGGTCCTCGGCCACCTTGCCGCTCCAGCCAAACCAGATACCGCCCCGCTTCTTGAGCGCCGGCCGTATCGACACCTCGAGCCCGCCCGCCCGGGCGCTGCCGTCGGGAATACCTACACGATTGGATACGACCACAAGCCGCGACAATGCTGTCACTCTCCCCAACTCAGCAACGCCCCCGCGCGCTTAAGGAAACAAATGCGAAATTTATGTCGCAGGCGACGTCAAATGATTGATCGATAACGCTTTCCCCTCGTGAAAGTTCAATTTCTCGCCACAAGTTCGCGCAACGCCCGGCGGACCTCGGACGGGCTCGAAAAAATGCCGCTCAGGCCGCCAAGATTGCGGCCGACCGAAAAGCTCAGGCCTCCCAAGGCCGGCATCGCTGCAAAGGCCGCCTCGTCCGTCACATCGTCGCCGATGAAAACCGGCATACGTCCGACAAAAGGATTATGACGCATGAGCTCGCGAATACCGAATCCCTTGTCGATGCCCGGGCGCTTCACCTCGATCATCATCTTGCCGGGCAGCACCTCGGTATCTTCGCCGGGAAAGGCGGCGCGGCTCTCGGCAACATGCTCGCGCAGCCGCGCTTCGTGCTCCGGCGCCCGCCGGTAATGCAGCGCCACAGAGTAGCCCTTGTCCTCGTATTCCACGCCGGTTGCCGGGTCGACGGCGGCAATCAGGCGCTCCCGCAATGCCTTGGGTAAATCGGCAACATGGGCCGCCGCCTCGCCTTCGCGCAACCGCATCTCGGCGCCATGGCCGCCGACCGCTGGCAGTGCGAGTGGAGTGAACAGCATGTCGAGATCGCGGATCGGCCGGCCGCTGACCAGCGCCAATGCGCCATCCGTCAGCTCGATCAGCCTATCGAGGGAGTGCTTCAGTGTATTGGGGACATCGACGTCGAACGGTGCGGGGCCAATATCGAGCAAGGTGCCGTCGACGTCGAGCAGCAACGCCACCTGGCGCGGATCAAGGGCGGCGAAGGATCGGAGGGCCGCAGCATTGGCCTCCTCGACCTCCATTGTCGCGTGTGACGCCTCGCTCACCACCGCCCCCTTTTTCAACTACCAAGCGCGCGTCCTACCGCGCCAGCACCTCGACATCGCCGTCCACGCCGGGGACGACCGTGAAATTGCGCTCGAAGACTGTGCCCTCATTGCGCGCGATGGCGCGATACTCGCCCTCGGCCAGCACCACGCGCGGGAATGCGCCAATCGATTCCTTGATGACGTCGCCGCCGGGCGTCAGCACCGACCACGCCGTGTTCGCCAACGCTTCACCGCCTTTTTCATTCACCAGCTTCAGCGTGATGATCGCGGCGCGGTGATTGACAACCACGTCGGTGAGCTTGCCGGCCTGCACGCGGATATCGGAGCGCACCACCGAGTTGGCATCGCCGTAATTGGAGACGATGTAATAGGTGCCTTCCGGCACCACGACCACGGCGCCGGTGGCGACATGCTCGGCGATCGGCCGACGATCGCCGGGCTCGAACTGACTGCCCTTGAACACGTCGAACGAAATTTGCGCCGCCGGAATGCGCGCGTCACCGACGCGGCCTTCGATGCGCAGCCCGCCGGCCGGCAGTTCGAATTCTTCCTTCACGGTAGCGCCGCGCAAGGTCACCGGCTTGACGGCATTGGCGAGTCCAAAGCCCACATGAATGATGTAGTTGCCCGCCGGCAGGACCATCGTTGGGGCCGCCGACTTTTCTTCGCGGATCAGGCGGTGGTTGCCGCCCTGCTCGGCCTTCGCTGCATAGACGCGCCAGGTCAGACCACCGGTGATGGGTCCCGACTGCGTGCCAAAGCGGGCCGCCAGTGACAAGGCCACCTGCCCGGCCGGCACCATCGGCGCCGCCGTCGGCGGAATGACCATCGGTGCCTGCGGTGGCGCGCCCAGTGCGTCCCCACCAAACCCCTCCCCTCGCGCCGGCGGCGCAGAGAAGGCACCGAGCGACGGCGTCGCCGAAAACAGCGAACTGGAGCTGCTCTGTGCGGCGGCAGAGCCGGCCGGTACCAAGCCAATGGCCGCGAGCACGAGCAAAACCCCGCAATAATGCGGGGAAAGCCAGGATTTCACGCGACGATTGGCCGATGGGTGTGCAGCGGTCATATCGACCCGCTTTTCGACCGAAATCGCGGCGATTTCAAGCCAATCGTCATCGGCTCGCGTCCCGAATGCCTATGCGCGAGCGACCGTGTAGATTCCCCGCCTGCTGCCGGACAGGCCTTGGCCAGGGCGAGCGCCGGCGCCGAAAGCACGCAAGCGATCTGAGTGTGTCACTCCATGTGCTCCGACGCGGCGGTAGAATGCATTTATCGGCACCGATCTTCAAAGCAGCGTCGCACGAGGACGTAAGGTTCAATTCCACTGGACCTGCCGCACTTCTATCGTGTTGCGCCCGCGTCGCATGGCCACTATTTGAAGTGTAGCCCTCCGCCGCCCGTTCGTGCGCGGCCCGCGCAATTCACTCGTCCCGAAAGCCTTCAATGCCCGAAGCCTTAGAACTCCTCAAAACCCGCCGCTCCGTAAAGCCGATCGAGATGACCGGTCCGGGCCCGTCTGCCGCCGAGACCGAGACTTTGCTGACCATCGCCGCGCGCGTGCCGGACCATGGCAAGCTGGCGCCGTGGCGCTTCATTGTCTTTAGTGGCGACGCCCGCGAAGCTGCCGGCGAGACGATCGCCGAGGTCTTTCGCGCGAGCCGGCCCGACGCGACGTCCGAGCAAATCGAATTCGAACGCCGCCGTCTTGCCCGCGCGCCGCTCGTCATTGCCGTCGTCAGCCGTGCCGCGCCGCATGTGAAGATCCCCGAATGGGAGCAGCAGCTCTCGGCGGGTGCCGCCTGCATGAACCTGCTGACCGCGGCGCATGCCATGGGCTACGTCGCAAGCTGGCTTACCGAGTGGTTTGCCTTCGACCGCGCCGCGATGGCCGCGCTCGGCCTCGCCGAACAGGAGCGCATCGCCGGCTTTATTTATATCGGCAAGGCCCTGAAGCCGCCGGAGGACCGCGAGCGGCCGAAGCTCGACACCATCGTCACATATTACGACGGGGCACGCGGTTGATGTTCTACGAACCGGAGAAGCGCGACCGCAACCTCCTGCCGCACGACCCGTTCAAGGCCATCGTCGCGCCGCGCCCCATCGGCTGGATCACGTCGATGAGCGCCAAAGGCGAAGTCAATCTCGCGCCCTACTCGTTCTTCAATGGCGTCAACAGCCGGCCCAATTTGGTGATGTTCGCCAGCGAAGGTCACAAGGACTCCGTTGCCTTCATCGAGGAGACCGGCGAGTTCGTCTGCAACCTGGCGACCTGGGACCTGCGTGAGCAGATGAACGAAACCTCGGCGCCGATGGCTCGCGGCCAGAATGAGATGGTGCGCGCCGGGCTCGCGCCGGCACCGTCGGTCATCGTCAAGGCGCCACGCGTGGCGGC
>JAEZEY010000099.1 GCA_023432845.1 Pseudomonadota bacterium | reverse complement strand
ATGGTGGAGGGGGCGCTGAAAAACCCTCAGATCAGAACGTCGCCCCGATCTGCCACGGCACGAATTCGTTATCGCCGTAGCCCAGCTCTTCCGACTTGCTCTGCTTGCCCGACGCAACCGCCAGCATGTAGTCGAAAATTTCCTGGCCCTTGGCTTCCAGCGACACGCCGTCGAGCACGTCGCCGCCGTCGATGTCCATGTCGTCGATCATCTTGTGGTAGATGTCCGAGTTGGTGGCGATCTTGATCGACGGGGTCGGCTTGCAGCCGTAGGCCGAGCCGCGGCCGGTGGTGAAGCAGAGCACGTTGGCGCCGCCCGCCACCTGCCCGGTCGCGCCGACCGGGTCGTAGCCGGGCGTATCCATGAACACGAAGCCGCGCTCGGTGATCGGCGCGGCATATTCGTAGACCGCGCGCAACGTGCTTGAGCCGCCTTTCGCCGCTGCGCCGAGTGACTTCTCGAGGATGGTCGTGAGCCCGCCGGCCTTGTTGCCGGGCGACGGGTTGTTGTTCATCTCGCCGCGATTGCGCGTGGTGTAGTCCTCCCACCAGCGGATGCGCTCGACCAGCTTTTCGCCGACCTTTGTGTTGAGCGCGCGGCGGGTCAGCAGATGCTCGGCGCCGTAGATCTCCGGCGTCTCGGCGAGAACTCCGGTGCCGCCATGCTTGGCCAAAAGGTCCACCGCCTTGCCCAGCGCCGGGTTCGCCGTAATGCCCGAATAACCGTCCGAGCCGCCGCATTGCAGCGCCAGAACGATCTCGGAGGCCGGCCGCGTCTCGCGCTTGGCCTTCGCCGCCACAGGCAGCATGGCTTTGACACGCTCGACGCCCTCGGCGACGGTCTTCCTGGTGCCGCCGACGGCCTGAATGGTCATAGTCTGAAAGTGATCGCCTTCGACGAGGTGGCCTTCGCTCTTCATGCGCTCGATCTGGAACTGCTCGCAGCCCAGTCCGACCATCAGCGCGGCGCCGAGATTGGGCTGCGTGGCATAGCCCCATTGTGTCCGCTGCAACACGTCATAGCCCTCGCCGCGCGAGGCCATGCCGCAGCCGGTGCCGTGGACGAAGGGCACGATGCCGTCGATCTCCGGATAATCGTTCAGGATGCCGGAGCGATTGACGGCCTCGGCGATGAACTTGGCGACGCTGGCCGAGCAGTTCACCGACGTGAGGATGCCGACATAGTTACGTGTGCCAGTGCGGCCGTTCGGCCGGACATAGCCTTCGAACGTGGCGCGCAGCTCGGGCGGCAGCACCTCGTCGTTCCTGGCGTCCTCGGCATGGCGATAGTCGCGGGCAAAATCACCCATGACGACATTATGCTCATGCACCCAGTCACCTGGCGCGATGGCCTGCGACGCAAAGCCGATGACCTGGCCGTATTTGCGCACCGGCTCGTTCGCCGCGATCGGCACGATCGCCATCTTGTGGCCGCGCGGGATGCGCGCCTGCGCCGCCACACCGGACACCATTGTGCCCTGCCCGACCTGGTCGACCGCGACGATGACGTTGTCGCCGGCGGCAAGGCGAATGGTACGCGGCGCGTTCATCTCAACCTCGTCAACGGTAAAAATACTGCGGTACCACGAGCGTCAGCTCGGGGATCACGGTAATCAGAGCCAGCACGATCAGGAGCGGAATGAGGAACGGCGACACGGCCCTCACCGTCCGGTCGAAGGGGATATTGGCGACCTTCGCCAGGATGAACAACACCATGCCGACCGGTGGCGTCAACAGCCCGATCATCAGGTTCAGCACCATAACGACGCCAAACTGCACCGGGTCGATACCGACCTTGAGAATAACCGGCATCAGCACCGGAACTAGGATCGAAATAGCGGCGATGGTCTCCATGAAGCAGCCGACGATCAACAACAGGACGTTGATGATGAGCAGGATGAGCAGCGGGTCATCCGTGATCGACAGCACCAACGCCGCGAACTTGTCGGTCACCTGCGTCGTGGTCAGCACCCATCCGAACAGCGAGGCCGCGCCGACGATCAACAGAACGGCTGCCGTGGTCTCGATGGTGTCAAGCGTGATCTTATAGAATTGCTTGAACGTCAGCGTACGGTACAACAGCGCGCCGAGGATGAGCGCCCAGACGCAGGCGGCGATAGCCGCCTCGGTCGGCGTAAACCACCCGAAAGTCATGCCGCCGATGATGATCGCCGGCGTCATCAGCGCCGGAACGGCCGCCAAGAATGACCGCGCGAGCTCAAACCAGCGGAATGCCTGGTCGCTGCCGATACCGTGCCGCCGGGCGTACCAGGTCGTGTAGATCATCAGCGACGCAGCCATTAGCAGCCCCGGCACGAAACCGGCGGCGAACAATTGGCCGATCGACGTATTGGCCATGACGCCGAACACCACCATCGGCAGCGACGGCGGAATGATCGGCCCAATGGTCGAGGACGCGGCGGTGATGCCGACGGCGAAATTGGTCGGGTAGCCATGATCGCGCATCGCCTTGATCTCGATGGTGCCGAGACCGCCGGCATCCGCCACCGCGGTGCCCGACATGCCGGCGAAAATCACGGAGCCGACAACGTTGACGTGACCCAGGCCGCCGCGCAGCCAGCCCACCGCCCCGGTCGCAAAGGCGAAAATCCGGTTGGTAATGCCGGCCGAATTCATGAGATTGCCGGCCAGAATGAAGAACGGCACTGCCAGCAGCGGGAAGCTGTCGACGCCCCCGGCCATGCGGTGCAGCACGACGAAATCCGGAATGCCGGAAATGAAATGGGTGTAGATCAACGACGACAGACCGAGCGCGATGAAAATCGGAACGCCGACAATCAGCAATACGAAGAAGGCGACGAACAGAAGTGCCATTTCACATTCCTCAGTCGATCTGAACGCCGGTGCCGACGTTTTCCGAGACCGCGCGCCAGCCGTCCCGGGCGTTGCGCCAAAAGCACTGGATTTGCCGGGCGAGCATCAGGAAGCAGCCGACGGCGACGCCGCCATAGACGTAGGACATCGGCCAGTCGATCACGGTCATGGTTTGCATAGCCATCCGTTCCGTTATCGTCACCGAGAAGTAGGCAAGCAGCGCGAGAAAGCCGAGCTTGATGATGTCGATGACCACGAGAAGAAGGCGCCGAGCCGGCTTCGACGCGAAATGCAGCAGAACCTCGACGGCGATATTGGCCTGCTTGCGTACGACGATGCCGCCGCCGATGAAGGTGATCCACATCAGCCCATAGCGCGCGATCTCTTCCGTCCAGGCCAGGCTGTCGTTGAGAATGTAACGCGTATAAAATTGAAGGAAGACGATGGTCGCCAGCGCCCAGAACAGCACGAAGGCGAGCCAGTCTTCCGGGTGTTGCTCGATGACGACTTCCTCGTCGTGAGCAACGATCAACGGCTCGCTGCCGGCGTCCTTCGCCGCACCGTCGGCGGAATTCGCTCCGGTCATCGACAGATTTCCATCTCAGTCGCACGCAACGAGGACTCGCTCGCGCGATCAACAATTCCGACAAATGGGAAAAAAACGGCCGCGGCAATTATCGCCGCGACCGCTACGGATGGCTTACTTCAACGCCTGCAGGGCGTCGTACTCGGCCTTGCTCCAGCCGGCGCCGGCGCTGGCGTCGTTATGGAGTGCCATGGCCGCATTGCGGAAGGCTTCGCGGTCGACCTGGACCACGGTCTTACCGAGTTTTCGCAGCTCATCCGCCGTCTTCTGCTCAGCGGCACGTATTTGGTCCGACGCCTTGGCCGCGGCCTGCGCCAGCACTTCTTCGAACACCTTCTTATCGGCGTCCGAGAGCTTGGACCACGTCGTCGCCCCGACGATCGAGAGCAGCGACTCGATAATATGGCCGGTCAGCATCACATGCGTCTGCACTTCGTAGAACTTCTTGGCCATGATGGTCGGCAGCGGATTTTCCTGGCCATCCACGGTCTTCTGCTGAAGGGCGAGATAGACTTCAGCAAAGGCAATCGGCGTGGCGTTGGCGCCGACCGACTTGGCAAACATCAGATAAAGCGGCGCCGGCGGCACGCGCAGCTTCATGCCCTTCATATCCTCCGGCTTGGTTATGGCCTTGTTGGCGGTGACCATGCGCTCGCCGTAGTAAGTCAGAGCGAGGATCTTGTGCTTCGTCTTGTCTTCGTAACCTTTGGCAATATCGCGAAACAGCTTGCTGTCGCGATAGGCCTTCCAGTGATTGAAGTCGCGCATCATGAACGCCGCGCCGGAGATGGCGAGCGGCTTGTGGATCGAGCCGGCGAACGAAGTGCCCGTGTAGATGATGTCAACGGTGCCGAGTCCCAGGCCTTCGTTGATCTGGTTCTCGTTGCCGAGCTGCGATGCCGGGAAGACCTGGATCGCGTAGCGACCGTTGGTCCGCTTCTTGATCTCTTCGGCCGCCCAGAGCGCCTGCGTATGGTAAGGCTCCGACGTCTCATAGACGTGAGCCCATTTCAAGGTAGTCTGAGCCGAAGCTGGTCCGGCCAAGCCGGCGACGGCAAGCGCGATCGTGGCGCCTAAGATCAGGCGCGCTGAAAATTTGGACATTATGTTCCTCCCTCAGGACTTTCTCGCGGGTCTTGTGCCCGCTTGTTCTGAACTGCGGCGAAGCCGGCGGCGCAGGCGTATATGCCCTGACACCGTTGAGTTCGGTTCGTCCGTCGACTAACATGTTACTATGTCCGAATACATTCGCAAGCAGGATTACACATTCCTACCGGTACTCGACCGACACGAGCGCGGCGGCACCGTGCAGCGTATCCAGGATGCCGTCCGCGACGCCATCGTCCGCCTCGAAATGCGACCGGGCGAAACCATCGACAAGAATGCGTTATGCGAGCGCTTGAAAGTCTCGCGATTTCCCGTGTCGGAAGCGCTCGGCCGCCTCGCCGAGGAGGGCTTTGTCGTTGTATTGCCGCAACGCGGCACGATCGTCTCGCGGATCGACGTCGCCGATTGCCGTCAGGCGATGTTTATTCGCCGCGCATTGGAGTGCGAGGCCCTCCGCTACATCGCTCCCCGCATATCGGACAGCCTGATTGAGACGTTCCGCGAGAACCTCGCCAGACAGCGCCGCGCTCTGGATAGCGATGACCTGGAAGGCTTCCACGCGCTCGATCTCGACTTCCATGCCTTGCTTCTGAAAACGCTCGGCTATGAGCGCGTCGTCGCCGCTGTCGAGGCGGCACGCGCCAATCTGGATCGCATGCGACTTTTTCTATGTACGCCGGAGAGGCAGTCGGAAACCTACGCCGAGCATGAGCAGATCTTTGCCGCTCTCGCCGCCCGCCAGCCTGAAACCGCCGCCATGGCCATGAGTAAACATCTCGACGCGGTCATGACCGAACTCGAAGTTTTTGCCAAAGCCCATCCGGAGCTCGTGACCCCGGGCAAGGCTGCGAACTAGCCTCTAATCCGGCAAGCCAGACTTTCCTGCAATTCATTGGCAGGTGCAAACTTCGCAATCGAAATCGCGGGCGCGCTGCGCTAGACGGGCGCTCCCGGCAGACACCCGGCTCCGTCCAGGTCGCGACGCGCGAGGTACAATGCAACGCGATAAGGAATATGTCGCCCTCACCTCGATCGTGGCGTCGGCGGGACTGACGATCGCCAAGGGGATCGTCGGTTTCTCGACCGGCTCGCTCGCCATTCTGTCAGAGGCCGGTCATTCGCTGATCGACTGCGGAGCAGCGATCATGACCTATGTGGCGGTGCGCGTGTCCGGCAAGCCGGCCGACGAGGAACACCATTACGGCCACGGCAAGGTCGAAAGCGTCTCGGCGCTGGGTGAGACCGCCCTGCTCTTCCTGCTCTCAGGCATCGTGATCTGGGAGGCGGTGATGCGCCTCATCGATCGCGAGCCGCATGATGTGGTCGCCAATTACTGGGCTTTCGGCGTCATCATCGGCTCGATCGTCATCGACTATTACCGGGCCCGCGCGTTGACGCGCACAGCCGAGCAAACGCAAAGCCAGGCTCTGGAAGCCGACGCCCTGCACTTCTCCTCCGACATGTGGGCATCAGGCGCGGTGCTGATCGGCCTGGTCGGTGTCTGGTACGGACTTAGTTGGGCCGACTCGGCGGCCGCGCTCGTGGTCGCGGTGCTGGTGTGCGTCGCCGGCTGGCGACTCGGCCGCCGCACGATCCTCACCCTCACCGACACCGCACCCAAAGGCGCCGCGGAAACCATCACGCATATCGTTAGCATGGTGCCGGGCGTCGTTGCCGTCGAACAGGTGCGTGCCCGCGATGCCGGCGACAGGACCTTCGTCGATGTCACCGTCGCCGTGAACCGCGCCCTCCCGCTCGAGCGTGTCGCCGAGATCAAGGCGGCGGTCATGGCCGCGATCACGGCCAACATGCCGCGCACCGAAGCGAGCGTGACCACGGACCCGGTCGCCATCGGCGACGAGACCATCGTCGACCGCATCATGGTGATCGCCCGCAACCGCGCGCTCGCCGTGCATCACGTGACGGTGCATTCGTTGCAGGACAAGACGGCGATATCGCTCGACCTCGAGGTCGATGGCAAACTCACGCTCGCCGAGGCCCATGACATTGCCGATGCGCTGGAAACCGCCATCGCCGGCGAATTTGGCGACAAGGTCGAGGTCGAGACTCATATCGAGCCGCTGCAGCCGGGCAATGTGTCCGGCCGCGAAGCCCCGTTCGAGCGCGTCGCTGCGGTGGAAACCACACTCAAGGAACTCGCGGCCACCGACAAGGCATTGCGCAACATCCATGACGTCCGCGTGCGCGAGACCGATGACGGCGAAATCGTCAATTTTCATTGCCATGTCGATCCCGACATGACGGTGGATCAGGTTCACGGCAAGGTCGACGCCCTGGAACGCGCACTGAAAGCACACTCCTCCTTGATCAAGCGCGTCATCGGCCACGCCGAACCGATGCGCTAGGCGCTATGGGATCAGCACGGCGGCGCCTTGCAGGCGGCCTTCGCGCAGATCGGCCAGCGCCTCGTTGGCTTTGTCGAGCGGATACCGCGCCACCGTGCAATGTACACCGGCCTTCGGCGCGATCGCGAGAAATTCGCGGGCATCCTCGCGCGTCAGATTGGCAACCGACATCACCTTACGTTCCTCCCAAAGCAGCGCGTAGGGAAAGCCGGGGATATCGGACATATGAATGCCGCCGCAGACCACGCGGCCGCCTTTACGCACGGCTCTCAGCGCGAGTGGCACGAGGCCGCCGACCGGCGCGAAAATGATTGCGGCGTCGAGCGGCTCCGGCGGCATCTCCTCCGACGCACCAGCCCAGACCGCGCCGAGCGAGCGCGCGAAATCCTGCGCCGTACTGTCGCCAGTCCGCGTGAAAGCGTAGACGCGGCGGCCCTGCCAGATCGCCACCTGCGCCAGAATGTGCGCGGCAGCGCCGAAACCGTAAAGGCCGAGCGCGAAGTCCTGATCCCGCGCGCCTTCGGTCGCCATGCGATAGCTGCGCCAGCCGATCAGGCCGGCGCACAGCCATGGCGCAATCTCGGCGTCGTCCCCGGCTTCGCCGAGGGCAAAGCAGTAACGCGCATCGGCGACCGTGTGGCTGGCGAAGCCGCCGTCGCGCGTGTAGCCGGTGAAAAGCGGCGTGTCGCACAGGTTCTCCTGCCCGGCCCGGCAGTATGGGCAATGACCGCAGGTCGAGCCGAGCCAGGGCACGCCGATCTGCTCGCCCACGACAAAGCCCGTGACGCCGGAGCCGATGGCGGCGACCCGGCCGACAATCTCATGGCCCGGCACGATCGGCAGTTTCGGCTGCGGCAGGTCGCCATCGACGCCATGCAGATCGGTGCGGCAGACACCGCAGGCCGTTACCGCGATCAGTAGCTCGCCCGGACCCGGCGCCGGCAGCGGGCTCTCGCACAGCGACAGCGGCGTTCCCGGCCGCTCCAGAACCATCGCCCGCATCCTGGTCATCGTGTGGCGCTCCGGCTGCTTCCCATTCGCGCCCGAACATCCTAGATCACAAGAATGCGCACCGACACCGCCCCCGTCATCCGTCTTTCCGATTATCAGGCTCCCGATTGGCTGGTCGACACCGTCCATCTGAATGTGGACCTGCACCCGACCGCGACCAAGGTCAGGGCCGTGCTGGCGCTCCGGCCGAACCCGAACACCGCGCCGGCGCCGCTGGTGCTCGAGGGCGACGGCCTGTCGCTGGTCTCGCTCACGCGCGACGGCGTCCCGCTCGTCCCCGACAGTTACGTGGCGACGCCGGACAAGCTCACCATCGCGCAACCGCCGCACGGCCCCTTCACGCTGGAGATCGAGACACTGGTCGACCCCACGGCGAACACCCAGCTCTCGGGCCTGTACCGCTCCAGCGGCACGTGGTGTACCCAGTGCGAGGCCGAAGGTTTCCGCCGCATCACTTATTTTCCCGACCGGCCGGATGTGATGGCGGTCTACACCACCCGCATTGAGGCCGACAAAGCCCATGCGCCGGTGCTGCTGGCCAACGGCAATCTCGTCGACAGCGGTGATCTCGAGAACGGCCGCCATTTCGCCGTCTGGCACGATCCGTACAAGAAGCCGTCCTACCTGTTCGCGCTGGTCGGCGGTGACCTCGCCTGCGTCGAGGACACGTTCACCACCGCCTCGGGTCGCGAGGTCGCGCTGCGCATCTATGTCGAGCACGGCAAGGAGGGCCGCGCCGATTACGCCATGGACGCTCTCAAGCGCTCGATGCGCTGGGACGAGGAAGCCTTCGGCCGCGAATACGACCTCGATATCTTCATGATCGTCGCCGTGTCCGACTTCAACATGGGCGCGATGGAGAACAAGGGGCTCAACGTCTTCAACGACAAATACGTGCTGGCTTCCGGCGAAACCGCGACCGATTCCGATTTCGCCGGCATCGAAAGCGTGATCGCGCACGAATACTTCCACAACTGGACAGGCAACCGCATCACCTGCCGCGACTGGTTCCAGCTTTGCCTGAAGGAAGGTCTGACCGTCTATCGCGATCAGGAATTCACCAGCGACATGCGCTCGCGCCCGGTCAAGCGTATCGCCGACGTGCGCAATCTGCGCGCCGCGCAGTTCGTCGAGGATTCAGGGCCGCTCGCACATCCGGTACGACCGGAGGCCTACAAGGAGATCAACAACTTCTATACGGCGACGGTCTACGAGAAGGGCTCGGAGGTCGTGCGCATGATCGAGACCTTGATCAGCCGCGACAAATTCCGCGCCGGCATGGACCTCTATTTCGAGCGCCACGACGGCGAAGCCGCCACCGTCGAGCAGTTCGTGCAGTGCTTCGCCGACGTCAGTGGCCGCGACATGACGCAATTCATGCGCTGGTACGCGCAGGCCGGCACGCCGGAAGTGACGGTGAAGACCCGGTATGATGCCGAAAAGCGCACCTACACCATCGCGCTCAAGCAGACGGTGCCGCCGACGCCCGGCCAGCCGCAGAAGGAGCCGATGCTGATCCCGCTGCGCATGGGCCTGCTTGACAAGAACGGCAAGGAATTACCGATCGTGGCCGCGGAAGACGGCTCGATCGAACGCGACGTCCTGATCCTCGACAGACCGGAGCAGACCTTTGCCTTTGACGGCATGACGGAGCGTCCGGTGCTGTCGATCAACCGCGGCTTCTCGGCCCCGATCAAGCTCGTGACTGACCTCACCGGCGCGGATTTCGCGCTGCTGGCCCGACACGACAGCGATCCGTTCAACCGCTGGCAGGCGCTGCAGACCACGGCGCTGCGCCTCCTGATCGACAATGGCAGCCGCCGGCGCGTCGGCGGCATGCCGCGCGCCGACGACAGCCTGATCGCTGCCCTCGCCGCCATTCTCGACGATGGCAGTCTCGAACCAGCCTTTGTCGCGCTTTGCCTGTCGCCGCCGGGCGAAGGCGACATCGCGCGCGAGATCGGCCGCGACATCGACCCCGACAGGATCCACCGCGCGCTGCTGGCCTTGCGCGAGGACATCGGCATCCGTCTCGGCGCCGAACTCTCGCACGCCTATGAACGACTGACCTCGTCCGACCCCTATTCGCCGGATGCCGCCTCGGCTGGGCGGCGCGCGCTCCGCAATGTTACGCTCAATCTTCTGGCCGCGACCGGGGCTTCGCCCGCCTTCACGCGCGCCAGCGAGCAATATGCAACCGCCGACAACATGACCGACCGCATGGCGGCGCTGACGACTCTGGTGCAGCACGATGCGCCGGACCGCACCGAGGCGCTCGACGATTTCTATACGCGCTATGCGGACAATGCGCTGGTCATCGACAAGTGGTTCTCGCTGCAGGCATTGAGCCCGCACAAATCCACCCTCGACAAGGTGCGCGAGCTCACCGCGCATCCGGCCTTCTCGATGGGCAACCCGAACCGCGTGCGGGCGTTGATCGGCGCCTTCGCGCACGGCAACCTGACGCAGTTCAACCGGGCCGACGGCGCCGGCTATGCGTTCGTGGCCGATGCCATCCTCGAGATCGACCCAAAGAATCCGCAACTCGCGGCGCGGCTCGCCACCTCGTTCCGCACCTGGCGTATCTTCGATCCCGGCCGGCGCACGCTCGCCGAGGCGCATCTGCGGCGTATCCGTTCGCACGGCAATCTGTCGCGCGACCTTGCCGACATCGTCGAGCGCGCACTGGCCTGATCCAGCGCGCCGGAGTCCCGGATACCCGGCACGCCTTTGCCGGGACGTACGCCGTTAGTGATTGATCGGACTCAATTTTCCGTGGGTAACGAATTTTAAAGAATTGACTCCTCGGACTCTCGACAAATCGGCACGCATCGATTCCAATGGTCCTAGTCGATTCGGTGCGATGTGCGGCGTCCGAATCCGGGGTGGCAGGGGAAACTAAAAAATGGAGGCCTCCATGGCGCGCGCCCACGTGGCGAGTGCGTCTGCACAAAGCGATTCCATCAAGGGCCTCGCGCAATCGATCGCCAAGCCGGCGTATCGTCGCCTCCTCACAGCGGAGCCCTTGTTGCGGCGCGCGGTGCCGGTGCTGATCATCGCGTTTCTGATGACGATCTGCGTCGGCGCCGTGGTTCAGGTCCTGGACCAGCGCCGCCAGACCATCGACATCATGGCGCTGTCGCTCGAAGCCGCCGCCGATGTCGCCGCCGAACGGCTGCAACGTCCACTGAAGAACGCGCGTGACGCCGTCGAGCGTCCGCAGCAGCTCCTGGCCCAGGCGCTGCCAGATTGGGCGAACGGCAATGGCCGCACCTTTCTTATCACCGACCGCAACGGTGTCGTCGCTGCCGCAATCCCCTCCGCCAATGCTACCATCGGCCGCCGCCTCATCGAACTCCTTGGCCCGACCCAGCCGTTGACCACTTTCGGCGCCGAAGCCGGCGTGCTCAGCGTCGTCACACCGGCCGGGCAGGACGTACTCGCGACCGTGCGCACCCTAAAGGAGCCGTTCGGCCAGCTCGCGGTGCTGCAGACCCAGGACGCCGCCGCGGCGCCGGCCCGCTCGATCACGACGCTGACCGTCACGCTGTCGGCCACCACCGGCTTCGTCGTGCTGATCCTCGGCTTTGCCTTCCACTGGCAGGCGACGCGCGCCCGCGAAGCCGACACAATCTACGAGACGGTGCGCACCCGCATCGACACCGCGCTGAACCGCGGCCGCTGCGGCCTGTGGGACTGGGACCTCGCCCGCGGCCGCATCTTCTGGTCGCAGTCGATGTTCGACATTCTCGGCCTGGAGGCGAAGGACGACCTGCTCTCATTCGGCGACGTCAGCGCCCTCGTCCACCCCGACGACGTGCAGCTCTACGACGTCGCCCGCGAACTGGCCGAAGCCAAGAGCGCGACCATCGATCAGGCTTTCCGCATGCGCCACGCCGATGGCCACTGGATCTGGTTGCGCGCGCGCTGCGAACTGGCGCGCCAACCCGGCGACGCCGCGCTGCACCTCATCGGCATCGCCGTCGACGTCACCGAGCAGAAGAACCTCGTCGAGAAGACTGTCGCCGCCGACCTGCGCCTGCGCGACGCCATCGAGACCATCCCCGAGGCCTTCGTTCTGTGGGATGCCGACAACCGGCTGGTCCTGTGCAATTCGAATTTTCAGGACCTGCACGGCCTGCCCGACGAAGCCATCGTCTCCGGCGCCTCCTATGAGTCCGTGGTCGCGCAGGGCCGCGAACCGATCGTCCGCCACACCGTCACCTCGAACGGCCCGTCCAAGCCGGGCGCCCGCAATTTCGAGGCCCAGCTCGAGGACGGCCGCTGGCTGCACATCAGCGAACGTCGCACCAAGGACGGCGGCTACGTCTCGGTCGGCATCGACATCACTACTATCAAGAGGCACGAGGAAAAGCTGGTCGACAGCGAGAAGCGCCTGATGGCCACCATCGCCGACCTGCGGGCCTCGCAGCAGCGCGCCGAGGACATGGCCGGTAAATACGCCGCCGAGAAAACCCGCGCCGAGGATGCCAATCAGGCCAAGTCGAAGTTCCTCGCCAATATGAGCCATGAGCTGCGCACGCCGCTCAACGCCATCATCGGCTTCTCCGAGATCATGCAGTCCGGCATGTTCGGCCCGCTCGGCGCCGAGAAGTACCAAGAATACTGCACGGACATTCACTCCAGCGGCAAATACCTGCTCGACGTCATCAATGACATCCTCGACATGTCCAAGATCGAAGCCGGCCGCATGCGGCTCGATTTCGAGGACCTGTCGCTCGACGCCCTGCTCGCCGAATCCATGCGCGTCGTCTCGGCGCGCGCCGAGGAGAAGAACGTCGCGCTCGGCGCCCGCATCGCGGCTGACCTGCAGCTGCGCGCCGACCGCCGCGCGCTCAAGCAGATCGCGCTCAATCTCCTGTCGAACGCGGTCAAGTTCACGCCGGCCGGCGGCCACATCACCGTGCGTGGCCGCGCCACCGATCACTGCGCGGTGCTGAGCATCGCCGACACCGGCATCGGCATCTCTGCCGATGCCTTGACCCGGCTCGGCCGCCCGTTCGAGCAGGTCGAAAGCCACATCACCAAGACGCATCAAGGCTCGGGCCTCGGCCTTGCCATCGCCAAGTCGTTGGCCGAACTGCACGGCGGCTCGATGCGCATCCGCTCGGCCCTCGGCAAGGGCACCATCGTCACGGTGCGCCTGCCGCTGTCGCCGCAATGCCCGCTGCCGAGGGAAGAAGCGGCCTAGAGCTCAGCGCGCAGTCAGCTCTTCATCAGCGCGAACACGCCCCAGCCTAGGTATTCACGCGTATAAGCGGCATAGCGCTCGGGTTCCGAGGTCAGTTTGGCGCGAACCTCTTTCGCGAAATCGTCGCCTGGATTGACGTCAAGCCATCGGCGCATGGTGAGCCATTTGGCCGCCTCGTATCGGTCCCACCCGTCCTGGTCAGCCAGAACCATTTCGACGACGTCGTAGCCGAGGCGGCCAAAGGACGTGAGAAGTCCTGGCAGCATGAGAAAATCGGCGATCGAATTGGCAAGACAACCCTTCGCGACCTCTTCCGTGGGCGGCAACTGCCGCCAGAAGGGCTCGCCGACGAGGATCATCCCGCCCGGGCGCAGGCTCTTCGCCAGGAGTGCGATCGTGCCGGCGACCCCGCCGCCAATCCAGGTGGCGCCGACACAAGCCGCCACATCGACCTTCTCATCGGCGACATGGCCGGCAGCATCGCCGTGGATGAAATTGATGCGATCGGCGACTCCGAGTTCGACCGCACGACGCTTCGCTTGCTCAGTGAACAACCGGCTTTTGTCGATACCAGTGCCGACGACGCCATGATCGCGCGACCAGGTGCATAACATCTCGCCCGAACCGCTACCGAGATCAAGCACGCGAGCCCCCACTTCCAGGCGCAGCGCCGCGCCGAGCGTGGCGAGCTTGTCGGCAGTGATCGGGTTGTGGATGCGGTGAGCGCTTTCACTGATGTTGAATATCCGCGGGATGTCCACCGTCGAAAAACTCCCTAACTGGATGAGACAACGAGGCTCGAGGCCGCACATGACAGCCACCTGGCTGTGCGGATTTACGGCTCCCCGCCCAATATCCGTACGAAGCTGGCGCGCACCTTGGCCTGCGTCTCGAACAAGGTCGCACTGAGCGTGGCAAAATCCGGCACGTCGGCAGCGCGCGTCAGCAGGCGCAGCAACCCCGGTCCGGCGGTCTTGGGATCGAACGGCCCGGACAGGCACAGCCTGAGGATCTGCGTGAGGTCGTGATAGAGCTGCGCCGCCGGCCGCAGCACCTCGGCATCCTCCACCGAGATCAGGCGCAACTGCCGCGCAATGTCGAGCACGCGCGCCGTCGACGTATCGAGGATCGACGGCTGGTCGTGCGCATGCACGAGCTGGAGATACTGCGCGATGAACTCGAGATCGATCAGGCCGCCTTTGGCGTATTTGAGGTCCCAGGGGTTGCCGTCGCCCTTTTCCGTAGCGATCGCACCGCGCATTTCCACCACGTCGCCGGCGATCAGCGCCGCATCGCGCGGCCGGCACAGGATATCCTTGATCACGGCATCGACACGAAGACCGAACTCGCGGGAGCCGGTGATCACCCGCGCCCGCGTCAACGCCATGTGCTCCCAGGTCCACGCTTCGTTTTCCTGGTAGTAGACAAAACTGCCAAGCTGGGTCGCCAGCGGGCCCGCCTGCCCGGAGGGCCGCAGCCGCATGTCGACCTGATACAGTGCGCCGTAGTTTGTCTGTGCCGTGAGCGTATTGATCAGCCGCTGTGTCAGCCGCGCGAAATATTGTCCGCCATAGAGCGGTCGCCGGCCATCGGACTCCGGCACCTCGCCGTCGAATTCGTAAATGAGGATGAGGTCGAGGTCGGAGCTCGCGGTCATTTCGCGGCCGCCGAGCTTGCCCATCGCGACAACCGCGGTCTCTTCGTCCTTCACATGGCCGTAGACCGACGCGAAGTTGTCGGCCACGGCGCGGTGGACGGCGCGCAGGATGGCGTCGGCCAGCCGCGCATAGGCCTCGCCGGCGGCCCGTGCCGTCAGCGTGCCGGAGAGAATGCGCACCCCGATCAGGAACAGGTATTCGAGCCCAAACATGCGGATGCGCTCGAGCAGGTCTTCGTCGTAGCGCGCCTGCGCCAGCGCGGCATCCAGCCGCCGCTGCAGTTCCTCGTCGCCCGGCAGAGCGCCGAAGAAGCTCGGATCGACCAGCGCGTCCATCACCTCCGGATGCCGCGCCAGCGTGTCGCCGAGCCGCGGCGCGGCCCCGAGCACCAGCGCGGTGAGCGCGATCAGTTCGGGCTTCTGCTGCAGCAGCGACAAGAGCCGGGCCGCACCATGCAGGTTGCCGAGGAAGTAGTCGAACAGCACGAGCGTCGCGTTCGGATGGTCGGTGCGGCCGATCTGCTCCAGCAACACCGGCAGCAGCGTCACCAGATGGCTGTGTGCCGCCTCGCCGTTCAGCGAGCGATGCTCTCCGCGCAGCCATTGACGCACGATGCCGGATGCCTCCAGCGGCGCGCGGAAGCCCATCTCCCCGAGACGGGACACCGTCTTCGGGTCGTCCGCTTCGTCCGGAAAATTCAGCGGCGGCGCATCGCTCTCGGGCTCCTTCTGGAACAGCCGTGCATAATGCCGCTGCACCATCTTGAGGTAGCCGACCAGGACCGCGGCGAAAGCATCGCGGCTTTCGAAGCCGAGGAAGCGCGCAAACCGCTCCATCGCCTCGCGGCTCTCGGGCAGCTCCTGCGTCTGCTCGTCATTGATCATCTGCAGCCGGTGTTCGACCGAGCGCAGGAACAGATAGGCCGCCTTCATCTCGTCGCGGGCCTCAGGACCGATCCAGCCATCGTCGCACAATTTGTCGAGCGTCGTCAGCGTGTCACGGTCGCGCAGATGCGGATTGCGGCCGCCGGCAATCAGCTGCTGGGTCTGAGCGAAGAACTCGATCTCGCGGATACCACCGCGGCCGAGCTTGATATTGTGGCCCTCGACCGCGATTTCGCCATGGCCGCGAAACGCATTGATCTGGCGCTTCATGGCGTGGACGTCAGCGACCGCGACGAAATCGAGATACTTGCGCCAGACGAAAGGCGCCAGTTCATGGAGGACCGCCTCGCCCGCGGCGATGTCGCCAGCACAAGGGCGGCCCTTGATGAGCATCGCCCTCTCCCAGTTCTGGCCGATACTCTCGTAGTAGGACAGCGCGGCCGCCGTCGAGATGGCGATGCCGGTCGAGCCCGGATCGGGCCGCAGGCGCAAGTCGGTGCGGAACACGTAGCCGTCGCCGGTGTGCTCCTGCAGCAGCTTCACGACACGCTGGGTGATGCGCACGAAGGTCGGCGCCGCCTCGACCCCCTCGGCAAGGGGCGCAATGTCGGGATCGAAGAAGACGATGAGATCGATGTCGCTGGAATAATTGAGCTCGAAGGCGCCCATCTTGCCCATGGCGAGCACGATATAGCCGCTGCCGATCTGCGGCTGGCTCGGGTCCTTCGGCTTGAGCTTGCCGGCGCGCGCGGCTTCCGCCAGCGCAAAGCGCACCGCGGCATCGACCGCGGTGTCGGCGAGCCGCGTCAGCGCGCGCGTCGCCTGCATGATCGGCCAGGCACCGCCGATATCGGCCAGCGCGATGAGAAGCGCCGCCTCCGCCTTCATCCTGCGCAGCGAGCGCATCGCGTCGGCGATATCCTCGGCATGAGCCGCCTCGCCGCCGCAGCGTGCCAGCAGCGCCGCAAGATGGCGCTCCGGCTCAGCCTGCAGCAGGGCGATGAAGCGTGCCGCGTCACCGGTAACGAGGTCCCAGAGGAAGGGCGAGCTTTCGGCCAGGCTTTCGACCAGATTTGCGGCGTGCGGATGGGCGGCGAACGAGGCGCGCAAGGTCTGCGCCTCGCCGTCGCCCAGCGACGACAACCACGCATCGACGCGGGCGCGCGCCGCCGCTCCGTCGGTCAGAACGGGAGCGGTCGCAATGCATTCGGCCAGCGTCAGCCCGGCATGCTGATTCGGCGCATTCATCCCGCCATCTGTACCGGGCCTGTGCGCGGCAAGGCAATGATGCTCTTAAGCCCCGGAGCATTGTCGGCGAGGGTAAGTTCGCCGTCATGCAACCGCGCCACCGCTGCGGCGAGGCTCAGGCCCAAACCCGACCCCGGCAGCGAACGGCTCTGCTCCAGCCGCACGAAACGCTCCAACGCCCGCGAGCGGTCGGCTTCGGGAATACCGGGCCCGCTGTCGGCCACCGTCAGCAGGACGCGGTCACCCTCGGCCGCCGCACGCACCACAATCGCCGGCGGCGGCGCGTCGGCCGGCCGCTCCCCCGCAAGGCTGTACTTGATAGCGTTGTCCACCAGATTGGCCAGCGCCTGGCTCACCAGATCGCGATTGCCCTTGAGCGTCGCCGGCTGATCGGCCTCGACCTTGAAGGCGATACCCTTCTCCTCCGCCAGCGGCTCATAGAGTTCGCCGATGTCGCGCGCCAGTTCGGCGGCGTCGAACTCGACCATGTCGTCGCGCGACTGGCCGGATTCGGCGCGCGCGATCAGCAGCAGCGCGTTGAAGGTTCGAATCAGCCCGTCGGATTCCTCGATCGTGCCTTCGAGCGCGGCGCGGTACTCGGCTTCGCTGTTGGCCGTCCGCAGCGCTTCTTCGCTGCGGTTGCGCAGCCGCGTCAGCGGCGTCTTGAGGTCGTGAGCGATGTTGTCGGAGACTTCCTTGAGGCCGTGCATCAGCGCCTCGATGCGCTCGAGCATCAGATTGACGTTCTCGGCGAGTCGATCGAGTTCGTCGCCGGTGCCTTCGACCGGTAACCGCTCGCCGAGATCGCCGGCCATGATTGCGCGGCTGGTCTCGGTCATGGCGTCAACGCGGCGCAGCACACGGCGCGAGACGAACAGGCCGCCGCCGAGGCCGAGCACGATCACCAGCGCGATCGACCAGCGGCCGGCCGCGGCGACGATGCCGTAGAGCCGCTCGCGTTCTTCCAGATCGCGGCCGACCAGCAGGCGGAAACCGCCCGGCAGCTGAAACACGCGCACCAGCGCGTGATGCTCCGGATGGGTGACGCCTTCGGTCTCATCGAGACGCCGATACGGCGTCTCGATCCAGCCGTCGGTGTCGAGCACGCCGGTCGGCAGGTTGGTGACGTTGCCGGCGAGCGTGTCGCCGTTGAAAGTGGTGACCAGATAGAGGCTCGAGCCAGGCCGGCGGGCGCGGGTATCGACAGTGAGAACGAGACGCCGGATGCCGCCGAGCCGGTATTGCTCGGAGAGGCCGGTGATCTCGGCATTCACTGTATCGGTGATCTGCTCGGTGACCAGACGGCGGGTGTTGAAGGCGAAATAGCCGAGCAGCGCCACCGCGAACAGCGCAAATACCGTCAGATAGACCAGCGTCAGCTTGAACGTGGTCGTGCGGAACAGCTTGCCGAGCGGGGAGAACTGCCGCGGCTTCTTTTCTTTCGCCGGAGAATCCTGGGCCATGGCAGAACTTTAGACGAGCCGACCGCCCGGCCCTAGCGTGATTGCGGGCACGGCAGATGCCGCTCGCCCTTGGGAATCGCAAGATCAGTAAAATCTGAGCCAGGCGCGCCTATCGCGCACCGTCGCGGATCATGTAGCCGGCCCCCCGCACGGTGTGCAGCAGCGGCTGCGCGAAGCCCTTGTCGATCTTGGAGCGCAGACGCGAGATGTGAACGTCGATGACGTTGGTCTGCGGGTCGAAGTGATAGTCCCACACGTTCTCGAGCAGCATGGTGCGGGTCACCACCTGCCCGGCATGCCGCATCAGATATTCGAGCAGACGGAATTCGCGCGGCTGCAGCACAATCTCCTCGGTGCCGCGCCGTACCGAATGCGACAGTCGGTCGAGATAGAGATCGCCGACACGCAGCTCGGTCTCTTCGTTGCGGCCGCCGCGGCGGCGCGACAGCACCTCGACGCGGGCGAGCAGCTCGGAGAACGAATATGGCTTCGGCAGATAGTCGTCGCCGCCGGCGCGCAGGCCCTTGACGCGGTCGTCGACCTGACCGAGCGCCGACAGGATCAGGGCCGGCGTCTCGATGCGCTTCTTGCGCAGCTCGCCGATGACCGAGAGGCCGTCGCGTTTCGGCAGCATGCGATCGACGATGAGCACGTCGTATTGACCGTCGAGCGCCAGCGCGAGGCCGTCTTCGCCGTCGTGGGCGGCGTCGGCGACGTGGCCGACTTCGCGGAAGGCCTTGACCAGATAGTCGGCGGCGTCGCGATCGTCCTCGATGATCAGAAGGCGCATGGTCACCCGATCCGGCTGCGCTTCGGCTTTCGGGCCGAGCGGGCGCTGGCTAGTGCTGAGGTCGTAGTTAGCCATCGGATACCATCACTTCCAGGCGATTCGGCGGCTTGTCTGCCTGATTGCGCCGCTGTCAGCCTCCATGTCGGCCGTTGGGCCGGGCCATGCCCCGATATTCAGGTCGTACGCGAGGGGGTGATGGGGCTGGCCCGCCACCCCCTCAACGACCCCACCCCGGCGGGGGCGACGGTTGCCGGAGTGAAGCACGTTTGCCGCCGGATCCGCGTACGGCCCTTCGGCGGAAAGAGGCGGGACGGGCTCAAGGCCCGTCCCGTTGAGGGAGCGCCGGCGGTGGGGGCGACGATAACCGCCGGCACATCCCCAAGCTTGTCGGATCAGCTGTTGCTGACCGGCAGCGCGACGAAGCGGCTGTTCTCGCCCTTCTTCACGCGCATCAGCACGGTACGCTTGCCTTCGGACCGCACCGCGGCGATCGCCTGGCGAACGTCGCTCGGTGTCTCGACCTTCTTGCCGGCGACCTCGAGAATAACGTCGCCGACCGCGAAGCCGCGCTCGGCGGCGGCGCCGGCAGCGTCAACGCCGGTAACGACAACGCCGTCGGCACCGGCACCGGCAACACGACCGGCCGGCGCCAACGTCAGACCGAGCTTGCCGACTTCGGCGCCCTCGGAGTCATTGTCATCGGCCTTCGCCTGCCGCTCGTTCGGCAGCGAGCCGAGTGTCAGCGACACGGTCTTTTCCGAACCGCCGCTGAGCACCGTCAGCTTGACGTCCTGCTTCGGCTGCAGCGCACCGATCTTCTTGGCCAGATCGCGGGCATCCTTGACCTCTTCACCGTTCACTGCGGTGATGACGTCACCCGCCCTGATGCCGGCCTTCTGCGCCGGGCCGCCGGACTGAGGTTCGGCAACGAGCGCGCCGTGCGCCTTCTTCAAGCCGAGCGAGTCGGCGATATCCTTCGTCACCGGCTGGATCTGCACGCCGATCCAGCCGCGCGTCACCGTGCCGTGCTCCTTGAGCTGCGCCACGACGGACTTTACCGTCTCCGCCGGGATCGCGAAGGCGATGCCGACCGAGCCGCCTGACGGCGAGAAGATCGCGGTGTTGACGCCGATGACGTTGCCTTCGACGTCGAAGGCCGGACCACCCGAGTTGCCTTTGTTCACGGCAGCGTCGATCTGGATGAAGTCGTCATAGGCGCTGGCGCCGATGTCGCGGCCGCGCGCCGAGACGATGCCGGAGGTCACGGTGCTGGAAAGGCCGAAGGGGTTGCCGACCGCAAGCACCCAGTCGCCGATACGCGGCGGCTTGTCGGCGAGCTTCACGAACGGGAACGAGGCGCCATCGACTTTGATCAGCGCCAGATCGGTCCGAGGATCGGTCCCGATCACCTTGGCCTTGTAGGTTTTGCCGTCGTCGGTCTTGACCTCGACGCTTTCGGCCTTGTCGACGACGTGGTTGTTGGTCACGGCAAAGCCATCGGCCGAAATGAAGAAGCCGGAGCCTTGGCCGGTTACGGACGGGCCACCGCGGCCGCGCGGACCCATGCCCGGGCCCTGGCCAGGCATACCGTCCGGCATGCCGAAGCGGCGGAAGAACTCACGCAGGCCGGGCGGCACGTTATCCAAGTCGAGGTTGCCACGACCGACGGTGCCGGAACCATTATCGACCTTGACGCGCACCGAGATCACCGCCGGCTTCACCTGCTCGACGATGTCGGCAAAACCGGTCGGCGCCGGTAACCTGCGCGCCTGCTCGGTGAGGTTCTGCGCCACCGCCGCCGGATAGTGCAGCGAAAGATTGACGTAAGGCGTGGCGACGAACACAGCGGCGCCGAGGCCGGCGACGGTAGTCGCCAGCAGCGCGGCGCGCCGCAACGTCAGCGTACGCGGGTTCTTCGGGGAGTTGGGGGACTGGGGAGCGGGATTGACGCTCGCGGACATCTCGAAATCTCCATCAGATCGCATGAGGCGCTCGCCGCGCCGTGTACATGCAAAGATGGAGGTCGCCGCCTTACAGCGTCCTGACGGGGGGATTAAAAATCGGTAAGGTGGAAAAGATATTCAGTCGATAAATCAAAGACTTGATATTATCAGCCGCTAGTCGGGGCTGCCGGACTTAACAATGGCGTCGAGACGACGCTGTTCGTCGGCGCTCAGACGGCCGGCTTCCAAAGTCACGTTCCGCCGCCGGCGCGCCATCACAATGAGGGCGCCGACGCCGACGATCAGCATCAGCGGCGACACCGTCCACAACAGCAATGTCTGCGGCTCGACCGGCGGCTTCAGCAGCACAAAGTTGCCGTAGCGGTCGACCAGGAAATCGAGCACCTGCTTGTCGCTGTCGCCCTTCTGGAGACGCTCGCGCACCAGAAGACGCAGATCGCGCGCCAGCGGCGCATCGGAATCGTCGATCGACTGATTCTGGCAAACCATGCAGCGCAGTTCCTGCGACAGTGCTCGCGCCCGCGCCTCCAGCGCCGAATCTTTCAGGATTTCGTCGGGCTGCACCGCGAAGGCGACATGCGGCAGCAGCAGCGCGGCCAGCATCGCTATAAGAACGAACCGCCGCATCGCCCTACTCCGCCGGCTGCAAGTCTGGCTTCGGATTGGCAGGCTTCGCCTTGGCCGGCTTCGGCGCGCCGACGCGCAAGCGCCGGTCGGACAGCGACAGGATGCCGCCGAGCGCCATGATCAACGTGCCGATCCAGATCAGCAGCACCAGCGGCTTGTAATAGAAGCGGATGGCCAGCGAGCCGTCAGCGTTGACGTCGCCGAGCGACAGATAAAGCTGGCTGAAGCCGCGGCTGAGCAGCGCTGCCTCAGAGGTCGCCATGCTGCGCGCCGTGAAAGTGCGCTTCGACGGCGACAAGGTGCCGACGGCGTTGCCGTTGTCGGTCACGGTGAACTTGCCGGCCAGTTCGCGGAAGTTCGGTCC
>JAEZEY010000379.1 GCA_023432845.1 Pseudomonadota bacterium | reverse complement strand
GGCTCGGATCCTCGATCATCTCCTTCCACTGGCCGATCCAGCCCACGGTGCGGGCGAGGGCGAACAGCACGGTGAACATTGAGGTCGGGAAGCCGAGGGCGCGCAGCGTGATGCCCGAATAGAAGTCGATGTTCGGGTAAAGTTTCTTCTCGATGAAGTACTCGTCGTGCAGCGCGATGCGCTCGAGCTCCATGGCCACGTCGAGCAACGGATCGTCCTTGATGCCGAGTTCGGCGAGAACCTCGTGGCAGGTCTTCTGCATGATCTTGGCGCGCGGATCGTAGTTCTTGTACACCCGATGGCCGAAGCCCATCAGGCGGTACGAGTCGTTCTTGTCCTTGGCACGCTTCACGAACTCCGGGATGCGGTCCACCGAGCCGATTTCTGCGAGCATGTTCAGCGCGGCTTCGTTGGCGCCGCCATGCGCCGGGCCCCACAGACAGGCGCAGCCGGCCGCGATGCAGGCGAACGGATTGGCACCCGACGAGCCGGCCAGACGCACGGTCGAGGTCGAGGCGTTCTGCTCGTGGTCAGCGTGCAGGATGAAGATGCGGTCCATGGCGCGCGCCAGCACCGGGTTCGGCTTGTACTCCTCGGCCGGCACCGCAAAGCACATGCGCAGGAAGTTGGTGGCGTAGTCGAGATCGTTCTGTGGGTACACGAACGGCTGGCCGATCGAATACTTGTAGGCCATGGCGGCCATCGTTGGCACCTTGGCGATCATGCGGATCGACGCGATCATGCGCTGCGTCGGGTCCGAGATATCGGTAGAGTCATGATAGAATGCCGACAACGCGCCGAGCGAACCGGTCATGACCGCCATCGGATGTGCGTCGCGGCGGAAGCCCTGGAAGAACCGGCTCATCTGCTCGTGCACCATGGTGTGGCGCGTGACGCGGTAGTCAAAGTCGGCCTTCTGCGCCGCCGTCGGCAGTTCACCGTAGAGCAGCAGGTAGCAGGTCTCGAGGAAGTCGCCGTGTTCGGCGAGCTGGTCGATCGGGTAGCCGCGATACAGCAGCACGCCTTCATCGCCGTCGATATAGGTGATTTTCGACTCGCAGCTGGCCGTCGAGGTGAAGCCGGGGTCGTAAGTGAACATGCCGCTCTGGCCGTAGAGCTTGGAGATGTCCAGCACATCCGGGCCGATGGTGCCCTTGTAGACGGGCATGTCGAAATTCTTGGTACCGACGGTGATCGAGCCGGTTGCTTTATTGGCGTCCGTTTTGGCGTCCATGGTCGAGCCCTCGGTCTTGGCAGCGGCAAAGCGCTTTATTTTTGAGTCTAAAGCCGGACGGAGCGGAGCCCAGGAAAGGGCGTCGTCCGGCTGCATTTCGGTAGCCCATCCGACTGTGCGCTGCAAGATCAGGCAGACACGGCAGTGGTACCCTATATGGGCATGAAATCCGTGAGGAAATGATTGACGCGGCGAGGAAATGTCGGCGCGGACCTGCCGGTCAGTCGGCCGCCTGCTCGCGCAGCCGCGCGAGGCTCTCGTCGCGGCCGAGCACGGCCAGGACGTCGAAGATCGGCGGCGAGGTGGTCTTGCCGGTAAGCGCTGCGCGCAGGGGCTGCGCCACCGCGCCGAGCTTGACCGAGGCGGTATCGGCGAAGCCGCGCACCACGGCCTCGATCGCCGGCCCGTTCCAATCGGCGACCTCTTCGAGCGCCGGCACCAGGCGGGCGAGCAGGGACCGCGCCTCGGGGGTCAGCAGCGCCTTGGCCTGGTCGGTCATCTCCAGCGGCCGCTCAGTCCACAGGAAGCGAGACGCCTCAAAGAGTTCGATCAGGGTCTTGGCACGTTCCTTCAGGCCCGGCATGGCGCGCTGCAGCTTCTCACGGAGGTCCGCCGTCAATTTGCCGAGCAGGACGTCGCCGCCGGCGATGTGAGGCAGCAGATCCTCGAGCGCCTTGATGAGGTCGGCATCGGGCGTTGCGCGGATGTAGTGGCCGTTAAGGTTCTCGAGCTTGGCGAAGTCGAAACGCGCCGGCGAGCGGCCAATGGCCGGCAGGTCGAAGGCGGCGACCATTTCGTCCGGCGTGAAGATTTCCTGATCGCCATGCGACCAGCCGAGCCGGACGAGGTAGTTGCGCATCGCCGCCGGCAAGTAACCCATGGCGCGATAGGCATCGACGCCGAGTGCGCCATGACGCTTGGACAGCTTGGAGCCGTCCGGGCCGTGGATCAGCGGAATATGCGACATCACCGGCACCGACCAGCCGAGCGCTTCGTAGATCTGCTTCTGGCGGGCGGCGTTGGTGAGGTGGTCGTCGCCGCGAATGATGTGGGTGACGCCCATGTCGTGGTCGTCGACGACGACGGCGAGCATGTAGGTCGGCGTGCCGTCGGAGCGTAGCAGCACCAGATCGTCGAGGTCGGAATTCTGCCAGACGACGCGGCCCTGCACCTGGTCCTCGACCACGGTCTCGCCGGTGAGCGGCGCCTTGAGGCGGATCACCGGCTTGACGCCGGCCGGGGCTTCCGTGGCGTCGCGGTCGCGCCACAAGCCATTGTAGAGCTTCGAGCGGCCTTCCTTGCGCGCGGCCTCGCGCATGGCGGTCAGTTCCTCGGGCGAGGCGTAGCAGCGATAAGCCTTGCCCGCGGCCAGCAGCGTCTCGACCACTTCGCGGTGGCGGGCGGCACGGGAGAACTGGAACACCGGCTCGTCGTCCCACGTCAGGCCGAGCCAGCTGAGACCGTCGATGATGGCGGCGATGGCCGCCTCGGTCGAACGCTCGCGGTCGGTGTCCTCGATTCGCAGCAGCATCTTGCCGCCGCAATGCCGCGCATAAAGCCAGTTGAACAGGGCCGTCCGGGCGCCGCCGATATGGAGGAAGCCGGTCGGAGAGGGCGCAAAACGGGTGACTACGGGGGCGTTCATCGCGCGCCCTCTAACACAGGTCCGGGGGCAGGTCTCAAGCCATTTGACATTGAGGTAAGCGCCACGTCATTGGAGGCCTTATTGGGCGCGTTGGCGCCGTCCCGGGCGGGCGGCTCCGTCAGCGTCGATACCGGGAGTCGAAAGACCAGCATGGCGAGCGACGACAAGGTGGCGGCAGGCGAAGCTGACGGCGCGGGACGCGACTTCATTCGCGACATCGTGGCGGGCGACCTTGGCGCCGGCAAGATTGCAGAGGTGGTGACCCGCTTTCCGCCGGAACCGAACGGCTACCTGCACATCGGACATGCCAAGTCGATTTGTCTGAATTTCGGCATCGCCGAGGAATTCGGCGGCCGTTGTCACCTGCGTTTCGACGACACCAATCCGGCCAAGGAAGAGCAGGAATATATCGACGCCATCGAGCGCGACGTGCGCTGGCTCGGCTTCGACTGGGGCAAGCACCTCTATTTCGCCTCCGACTATTTCGACCGGCTCTATGGCTGGGCCGTCGACCTCATCAAGGCTGGCAAGGCCTATGTCGACGACCAGACCCAGGAGGAAATGCGCGCCAACCGTGGCACGCTGACCGAACCGGGCCGGAACTCGCCGTTCCGCGACCGGTCGGTCGAAGAGAACCTCGACCTGTTCGAGCGCATGAAGGCCGGCGAATTCCCGAACGGCGCCCGCGTGCTGCGCGCGAAGATCGACATGGCCTCCGGCAATATCAACCTGCGTGACCCGGTGCTCTATCGCATCATCCATGCGCACCACCCGCGCACCGGCGACACCTGGAAGATCTATCCGTCCTACGACTTTGCCCACGGCCAGTCGGACGCCATCGAAGGCATCACGCACTCGATCTGCACGCTGGAATTCGAGGATCACCGGCCGCTGTACGACTGGTTTATCCAGAACCTGCCGGTGCCGTCGCAGCCGCGCCAGTACGAATTCGCCCGCCTCAACATCACCTACACGCTGCTGTCGAAGCGCATTCTCAACGGCCTGGTGAAGGGCGGACACGTCGCGGGCTGGGACGACCCGCGCATGCCGACGATCGCCGGCCTTCGCCGCCGCGGCGTGCCGCCGGAAGCGATCCGCGATTTCATCAAGCGCGTCGGCGTCGCCAAGGCGAACTCGACCGTCGATCTCGGCATGTTCGATTTTTCGATCCGCGAGGTGCTCAACCGCACCGCGCCGCGGCGTATGGCGGTGCTGCGGCCGCTCAAGGTGGTGATCGAAAACTATCTGGAAGGGCAGGTCGAGGAGATCGAAGCCGTCAATCATCCCGACGACGCGGCGCAGGGCTCGCGCAAGCTCAAATTCACGCGCGAACTCTACATCGAGCGCGACGACTTCATGGAAGTGCCGGAGAAGAAGTTCTTCCGCATGGCGCCGGGCCGCGAGGTGAGGCTGCGCTATGCCTACTTCGTCACCTGCAAGGAGGTGGTGAAGGACGCGGCCGGCAACGTCACCGAACTGCGTTGCACCTACGATCCGGCCTCCAAGGGCGGCAATTCGCCCGACGGCCGCAAGGTCAAGGCGACGATCCACTGGGTGTCGGCCGAGCACGCCGTGCCGGCGGAACTGCGACTCTACGGTCAGCTCTTCAACGATCCCGCGCCCAGCGCCGATCCCGAAACATTTGCCAAGGGCATCAATCCGCAGTCGCTGGAAGTCCTGAGCGATGCGCGCCTCGAGCCGGCACTGGCGGACGCGAAACCTGGCGAGGCGCTCCAGTTCGAGCGCCAGGGCTATTTCGTGCTCGATCGCGACAGCGCGCCCGGCAAGCTCGTGTTCAACCGCACCATCGGCCTGCGAGACACCTACGCCAAGGACGTGGCGAAGGGGTGAGTTGCCGTCCCCGCGAAGGCGGGGGCCCATACGCCGCAGCCTCTGAATTATAACCGAGGGCATGGGTTCCCGCCTTCGCGGGAACGACAGCGCCGTTCACAACCGTTCCCCTATTCTCAACCTGTGGCTGCGATAGCCTGATCCCGGTTGTGCCGGGGGCGTTGCGTGACCAGTCCGCCGAAAAGCCGGGCGAAAGCGGTTGCGGCGGGCATCGCCGCCGCCGGCCGCCGCGCCGGCGTGTGGCCGGGCTGGCTCGATGTCTTCAGCGAAAAGGCCGGCAAACATCTCGCGTCATGGGCCGCCGCCGAGGTGGCGCCGGGCAGGCTGCTGCCGTGGCTGCCGGTCGCGTTCGGCTGCGGCATCGCCGCCTACTTCGCCGCCGATCGCGAACCGGCCTGGTGGGCGGCCTCAGGGCTCGCGGCAGCAACGCTGGCGCTTGCCTTTGCCGCGCGCAAACACGCTTTCGGCTTTCCGCTGGCGCTGGGGACGGCCGCTTTCGCCGCCGGCTTCTCTATCGCGACGCTCAACAGCGCACGCATCGACCATCCGATCCTGCGCAACACGACCTGGAATGCGCAGGTGTCGGGCTTCGTCGAAATCCGCGAGGAGCGGGCGAAGAGCGACCGTATCGTTGTTCGCGTTCACACGTTCAATGCGCCGCGCATCGCCGAAAAACCAGTGCGCGTGCGGGTGTCGGTGAGAAAAGGCACCGCGCCTGCCGTCGGGGCATTCGTCGCGTTCAAGGCCTATCTGGCGCCGCCGCTCGAGCCGCTCAGGCCGGGCGGCTACGACTTCGCCCGCGATCTGTATTTCCAGGAGATCGGCGCCTCGGGCTATGTGCTCGGCCGCATCCGCACCGAGCGCCCGCCGGCTGAACCGGGGATGCGGCTATCGTATGCCGCTGCGGTCGATGCCTTGCGCGACGGCATGGACAACCGCATCCGCACTGTGTTGCCGGGCGACCGCGGCTCGATCGCTTCGGCGCTGATCACCGGCAAGCGCGACGCCATCTCGCCGGCGGTCAACGACGCGATGTACATCTCGAGCCTCGCGCATGTGCTGTCGATCTCCGGCTATCACATGACCGTGGTCGCCGGCATGATGTTCTTCGTCCTCCGCGCGCTGCTGGCGCTGATGCCGTCGCTGGCGCTGACGCGGCCGATCAAGAAATGGGCGGCGCTGGGCGCGCTCGGCGCGGCGACGTTCTACCTCGTCGTGTCCGGCCGCGCGGTCGCGACGCAGCGCTCCTACATCATGGTGGCCGTCGTGCTGATCGGCGTCATGGCCGACCGGCCGGCGATCACCTTTCGCACCCTCACGATCGCGGCGCTGATCGTGATGGCGCTGACGCCGCAGACTTTGGTGCATCCGAGCTTCCAGATGTCATTTGCGGCGACGCTCGCACTGGTCGCGCTCTATCAGACCTCATTGCGCTGGCAGGCCGCCGCCGACAGTCCGCACGCGGCGCGTATCGCCCTGTGGGGCGGACGAGAAATCGCCGCGCTGGTGTTGGCGTCTCTGGTCGCGGGGCTCGCGACCACGCCGTTTGCCGCCTACCACTTTCACCGCGTCGCGCCCTATGGCGTGATTGCCAATCTCCTGGCCATGCCGGTCGTTTCGGTCGTGGTGATGCCGATGGGCGTTGCCGGGGCGCTGACCATGCCGTTCGGCTTCGATGCCGTGTTCTGGAAACTGATGGGTCTCGGGCTCGACTGGATGATCGCGGTGGCGCTGTGGGTGGCGCAACTGCCCGGCGCGGTGGGGCCGATGTCGGCCTTCGGTGTCGGGCCGCTGCTGCTGGTGACGCTGGGCCTGCTGCTGCTGTGCCTGCTGCGCTCGCCGCTGCGCTGGAGCGGCGCGGCCTGTGTCATCCTGTCCGCGGTCTGGGCCCTGACGACGCCGCAACCCGACGTCCTGATTGCCGCCGACGGCCAGACCGCCGCCGTGCGCGGCGCGGCTGGGCGCTTCGTATTCCTCCAGCGCGGCCGCGACAGCTTCGCGGTCAGGGAATGGCTCGCCGCCGACGGCGACATGCGCGGCGCCGATGGCGCGAAACTGGATGATGGCGTGCGCTGCGACGCAATTGGCTGTACCGCGCCGTTGCGCGATGGCCGAACGGTGGCCTTCGCGTCGTCGGTCGAAGCGTTTGCCGAGGACTGCGCGCGCGCCGCCGTGGTGCTGGCATCGCGCACGGCGCCGGGGGCGTGCCAGGCCGTGCTCATCGACCGGCCGGCTTGGCAGCGTCACGGCGCGGCGGCGCTCTACATCAACGGTGATAGTTTCGACGTCGAAGTGGCGCGGCCGTCGACACAGGACCGGCCTTGGGCGAGGGCGCGCGCGGCTCCGGCGCGCGATGGCCCAACGCAAAACATCCGGCGCAATGCGCCGGATGCCACGCCTCGAACCAATGATTTGGAAGCCGGCGACTAATACCTTCTGAACATCGCCACCAGCTTGCCCTGGATGCGCACGCGATTGGGCGGCAGGATGCGCACCTCGTAGGAGGCGTTGGCGGGCTCCAGTGCGACCGCGGCGCCGCGGCGCCGGAAGCGCTTCAGGGTCGCCTCCTCGTCGTCGATGAGGGCCACAACGATGTCGCCGGTGTCGGCGGCCTCGGAACGGCGGATCAGCGCGATATCGCCGTCGAGAATGCCGGCGTCGATCATCGAGTCACCGCGCACTTCCAGCGCGAAATGCTCGCCGGTCGAGAGCAGTTCGGGCGGCATGTTGATGACATGGCTGCGCTGCTGGATGGCCTCGATCGGCGTACCGGCGGCAATGCGGCCCATGACCGGCACCGAGATCGGACGCGCCGCATCGTCCTCGGTGACGACCGGGCGAGCCTTGCCGAGATTGCCCTCGATGACGCTGGGGTTGAAACCGCGCACCCGGCCATTGCCGCTGCCGAGCCCGTGCTGGACCGAGTCCGGTAGCTTGATCACCTCGATGGCGCGGGCGCGGTTAGCGAGGCGCCGGATGAAGCCACGCTCTTCCAGAGCGGTGATCAGCCGGTGGATGCCCGACTTGGAGCGCAGATCCAGCGCATCCTTCATTTCGTCGAAGGACGGCGGCACGCCGGTCTCGGTCAGCCGCTCGTGGATGAACCGCAGGAGTTCGAATTGTTTGCGCGTCAGCATCGTGGGTCTCCCGGTCGCGAGCGATCCCGCAAGGCCCCATGGGCGCGGAATCATCCGAAACAAAGCATGAACGAACACTATCTGTTCGATATGTGTTCCGCAACCACTTAATTTGGCGTGAACAAGACGAGAGGCCGCTAAAACGCGAGCTTAAGGATGCGGCAGCGGCTGCCGGCCCTGGCCGGGGGGGCATGCGGCTCACGAATCAAGAGACAGCCAGCCTGGGCCAGCGGCGCCATCAGGGAACTGTCCTGATTTTCGACCGGCGTCGCGACGGGGCCATCAGGACCAAGCTCGAGTGTGGCGCGCAGGTAGTCGGCGCGCTCGTCGTTCCCCGGCAGGTCACGGCCAAGGAGCGCGGATTCCGGCTGCGGTTCGACTTCGGCTTGGCCTGACAGCTGGCGCAGCAGTGGCAGCAGAAACAGAAAGGCGCAAACATAGGACGACACCGGATTTCCCGGCACGCCGAGCACATGCATCGCGCCGAGCCGTCCGTGCATCATCGGCCGACCGGGCCTCAGCGCCACGCGCCAGAACGACAGATCGAGCCCCTCGGCCTTCAGCGCCTTCTGCACCAGATCGTGGTCGCCGACCGAGGCGCCGCCGCTGGTGAGCAGGATATCGACCTTGGTCTCGCGCGCCTGACGAATCCGCGCGGCTATGTCGTCGATGTTGTCCCGCGCTACGCCCAGCTCGATCACGTCGCCACCGGCGGCTCGGACCAGCGCCGACAGCGCAAAGCCGTTGGAATAGACGATCTGGCCGGGGCCGGGCTCACCGCCGGGCATGATCAGTTCATCGCCGGTGCCGAGCACGGCGACGACCGGCCGGCGATGAACGCGCAGTCGCGGGTGGTTCATGGCCGCCGCGAGCATCAAATCGCGGTCGGTTAGCGCCCGACCTTTGGCGAGCAGCACTGCGCCCTGTTTGAAGTCGATACCCGCGTAGCGGACGTTGCGGCCTTTGGCGGCGCTCTTCTCAACCGTGACCTTGTCGCCATCGCGGCGGGTGAGCTCCTGGATGACGACGGTGTCGGCGCCGTCGGGCATCACGCCGCCGGTGAATATGCGCGCGGCTTGCCCCTTCTCGACGCGGCCGGCGAAAGGATGCCCGGCTGCGACTTCGCCGATCACCGTGAGCGTCGCGGGCGCCGTCGCAATGTCGTCGGCGCGCACGGCATAGCCATCCATCGCGGAGACGTCGGCGGGGGGCTGGGTGCGCAGGGCGGTGACATCGCCCGCCAGCACGCGACCCAGGGCATCGCTCAGGGCAACCTCTTCAGGGTGCAGCGGCTGGGTATCGGCCAGCACCCGCGCCAGCGCTTCGGCAACGGGCATCAGCGCCATGCGATTAGCCTTCCGCCTTGTAGGGGCCGGACTTGCCGCCGGTTTTTTCCATGAGGCGGATGCCCTCGATGCGCATCGACTTCTCGATGGCCTTGGCCATGTCGTAGATGGTCAGGCAGGCGATCGACACCGCCGTCAGCGCCTCCATCTCGACGCCGGTCTTGCCGGTGACCTTCACGGTCGCCTGCACCAGGAAGCCGGGGAAGCTGTGCTCCGGGAATATATCGACCTCGACCTTGGTAATCGGCAGCGGATGGCACAGAGGGATGAGGCCATGGGTGTGCTTGGCGGCCATGATGCCTGCGAGGCGCGCGGCGCCTAGCACATCGCCCTTCATGGCGTTGCCGGCGATGACGGCGTCCAAAGTCTCCTTGCGCATGATGACGCGGCCTTCGGCTGTCGCCACGCGTTCGGTCGGCGCCTTGGCCGAGACATCGACCATGTTGGCCTGGCCAGTGCGGTCGATATGGCTCAGCTTCGGCTTGGCGGTCTTCCTTGCAGCCTTCGCTTTCGCCATGATGGTCACTCCGCGGCGGCGTGGCTGGGGCGGGCGAGCAAGGCGCGGGTCGCGGCCGCGACGTCCGCCTGCCGCATCAGGCTCTCGCCGATCAGGAAGGTCGAGATGCCGACGGCCTCCAGCCGGGAAAGGTCGGCCGGGGTGAAGATGCCGCTCTCGCCGACGATGACACGATCCCTCGGAACCAGCGGCGCCAGGCGCTCGCTGACGGCGAGGGACGTCTCGAAGGTGCGCAGGTCGCGGTTGTTGATGCCGATTAGCCGCGACTTCAGCTTCAGCGCCCGTTCCAACTCATCCTCTGCATGAACTTCAACAAGAACGTCCATGCCGTATGAAAAAGCTGAACTTTCCAGCTCGGCGGCCGCGCCGTCCTCGAGGCAGGCCATGATGATCAGGATGCAATCGGCACCCCAGGCGCGGGCTTCGGCACACTGGTACGGCTCGAACATGAAGTCCTTGCGCAGCGCCGGAAGGCTGGTCGCGTCGCGCGCGGCCGTGAGGAACTCGGGTCTGCCCTGGAAACTGGGCGCGTCGGTGAGCACGGACAGGCAGGTCGCACCGCCGGCCTCGTAAGCCTTGGCCAATGCCGGCGGGTCGAAATCCGGCCGGATCAGCCCCTTGGACGGGCTCGCCTTCTTGATCTCGGCAATCAGGGCGTAGTCGCCGGCGGCGATCCGCGTCTCGATGGCGCGCTGGAATCCGCGCGGCGCGGGCAGGGCTTTTGCCTGCGCCTCGAGATCGGCGAGCGAGCGCACGCGCTTGGCCGCCGCAATCTCCTCGCGCTTGTAGGCTTCGATCTTTTTGAGAATGTCCGCCACGACTCTTTCTACCGCGTGATCTTGTCCAAAAACCGGTGCCCACTTTTTGGGATCACGCGGCTACTCCTCCGTCGCGCAGGATACCGCAATGAGGCGGTCAAGCCGACCCTCGGCTTCGCCGGAATCGATCGACTCGGCTGCCATTGCCGCGCCTTCCTTGAGGTCCTTCGCCTTGCCGGCGACGATCAGCGCCGCGGCGGCATTGAGAATGGCGACATCACGGAACGGCCCCGGCTTGCCCTTGAGTACGTCGAGCAGCGCCCTGGCGTTGGTCTCGGCGTCACCGCCCTTCAACGCGTCCGGCTTGGAACGCGACAGGCCGGCATCTTCCGGCGTGATCTCGAAGGTGCGGATCTTGCCGCCCTTGAGTTCGGCCACGCTGGTGGTGCCGGACGTGGTGATCTCGTCGAGGCCGTCGGAGCCGTGCACCACCCAGATGCTTTCGGAGCCGAGATTGTCGAGCACCTGCGCCATCGGCTCGATCCAGTGCTTCGAGAAGGTGCCGATCATCTGCCGCTTCACCGAGGCCGGATTCGACAGCGGCCCGAGCAGGTTGAAGATGGTGCGGGTGCCGAGTTCGACCCGGGTCGGGCCGACGTTCTTCATCGCCGGATGATGCGACGGCGCGAACATGAAACCGATGCCGGCCTTGGCGATGCATTTGCCGACCTGCTCGGGCGTCAGATCGATCTTGACGCCGAGCGCCATCAGTACGTCGGCCGAGCCGGATTTCGACGACAGCGCGCGGTTGCCGTGCTTGGCGACGGGCACACCGGCGCCGGCCAGCACGAAGGCGGCGCAGGTCGAGATGTTGTAGGAGCCCGAGGCGTCGCCGCCGGTGCCGACGATATCGACAGCATCGGCAGGCGCTTTCACGCCCAGCATCTTGGCGCGCATGGTGGTGACCGCACCGGTGATCTCGTCCACGGTCTCGCCGCGCACGCGCAAAGCCATCAAGAGGCCGCCCATCTGCGAGGGCGTGGCCTCGCCCGACATCATGCGGTCGAAGGCGCTGGCCGCTTCCTCGCGGGTGAGGCTGGCGCCGGTTGCGACCTTGGCAATCAGCGATTTGAATTCGTCGGCCACACTCGTCTCCTCAACTCGCCAGATGCGCCGGCTCGCGCTTGGCGGCGGGCGAGGCCGTCGCGCGGCCCTGTTTCTTGTTCCAGACGGCAGCCAGCTCCAGGAAATTCCGGAGCATCAGATGGCCGTGCTCGGACGCGATGCTTTCGGGATGAAACTGCACGCCATGCAGCGGCAGCGATGTGTGCATCATACCCATGACGAGGCCGTCGGCGGTCTGCGCGTTGACGCGCAGGTCGGCCGGCAGCGAGGCGCGCTCGACGATCAGCGAGTGATAGCGCGTCGCCTTGAACGGGCCGTTGATACCGCGGAAGACGCCCGTGGCGTCGTGAGTGATCTCGGAGACCTTGCCGTGGACCATCTGCGGCGCACGGATGACCTTGCCGCCGAACACCTGGCCCATGGCCTGGTGGCCGAGGCAGACGCCGAGGATCGGGATCGTCTGCGAGGCTTTTTTGATGAGTTCGAGGCAGATACCGGCCTCATGCGGCGTACAGGGTCCGGGCGACAGCACGATGCCGTCCGGTTCCAGTGCCATGACCTGATCGACGGAAATCTTGTCGTTGCGATGGACGACGACGTCCGCTCCCAGCCCGCCCAGGTAGTGGACGAGGTTGAAGGTGAAGCTGTCGTAGTTGTCGATCAGGACGACCATGGCGGCCGTTTCCTTAGCACGTTTCGGGCCTTACGGGAGAACCCCGCTACTGCCCCCGTCCCGCCGCGCTGGCAAATC
>JAEZEY010000338.1 GCA_023432845.1 Pseudomonadota bacterium | reverse complement strand
TTGAGCTGCTCTTCCAGCGATTGCGCGCTGGCTGCCTGTGGACCCAGCATCAGCACCAGACCGAGGGCGGAGGACGCCAGCAGACGGTCAATTGCAACAATTTTCACCGCAGAATCTCCCAAAGTCTGTCAGGAACGACCCTTGTAGGGCCGGTGCACACTAAATGATAGATCGCCAACGGTTGCGTCTTTTCAAACGCGGGCTCGGTATTCGGGACAAGACTGTGACTATTTTACACCGGTGCGCTCGTACCGGCGCCGCCGTCACACCCTGTCCGAACAGAAGCCACAACGGTGCGAGACAGAGACGAGTTCCCGCTCCGCATAGCGCTGACAATAGCGGCAGTTAACCGGGCATGACTCGATCCGCTGTGACGCCGGTCACAGGAATGCAGGATGCGAGAGCGCCACGTGCGTCGCCGCGCGCAAAATGGTCGCAGGCGCGTTTGTCGCAGGCTTGGCTCGCGAAAAAAAACCGGGCCCCGTAAGCGGGGCCCGGTTGGATATGCCGGCGTGGGGGCCGGCAAATCTCAGAGGGGAACTTGCTGCGGTATCGGCGACTCTGGGAGGAAATTCATCCGTCCCGCAGCACCCGGACTATGCTTGGCACACGCGTTGTCAGCAATGCCGTAACGCGAATGTCAGCCATGCACACGAAGGCCTGCGAAAAAAGAGCGCAGGTCCCTCACGTGTTTCGGATAGCGATACGTCGCGCGATACGGATCAGAAATTCCAGCGCTGGGCGTTTGCGACGAGGAAGTCGCGGAAGACCTGAATGCGCGCAACCGATTTGAGTTCTTCCGGGTAGACGAAGTAGGCATCGAGCGCGAGCGTGTCCTGTTCGCCGAACAACTGCACCAGGCCGCCATTCTCTTCGACGAGATAGTCCGGCAACATCGCAACGCCGAGGCCGCGCTGGCAGGCACGCAACAGACCGAGCACGTTGTTGATGGTCAGCTGCGGCACGCGCGGATGTTTGGCCTCTCGGCCGACTTCGACGAGCCAGCGGCGGTTGGCGAAATGCGCGGGGACATTGCCGCCGAGCAGCAGAACGCGATGCTGGTCCAGCTCTTCATGCGTGCGCGGTGTGCCGAAGCGCTTGAGATAATCGGGTGACGCATAGGCGTGGAAGTGGACCGAGAACAGCTTGCGCTGAATGAGATCCGGCTGGGTCGGCTGACGCAGGCGAATGGCGACGTCGGCCTCGCGCATGGCGAGGTCGAGCTCTTCGTCGGTGGTGATCAGCGTGATCTGGATGTCGGGATAAAGGTCGAGGAATTCGCCGAGGCGCGGCGTCAGCCAATGGATGCCAATGCCGGCCGACGTCGAGACCTTTAGTTCGCCGTTTGGTCGCTCGCGCGAGTCGGTGAGCTTGGTGCGAGCCGCTTCCAGCTTCATGAACACTTCATGCGCCGTGCGGTACAGCATGTCGCCCTGCTCGGTGAGGATCAGGCCGCGGGCGTGGCGGTGAAACAGCGAGACATTGAGATCGGTTTCCAGCGCCGAAACCTGGCGCGACACTGCCGACTGCGACAGGCCAAGGCGCTCACCGGCATGGGTGAAGGACCCGGCTTCAGCTGCGGCGTGAAACACCTTCAGCTTGTCCCAGTCCATCGAGTTGTTCGGATTATGAGGCATTATCATTCGGCGGCCGCCTGTTGAGTGTCGTGGGCGGCAAGGAAGCGCTCGGTCTCGAGCGCGGCCATGCAACCCTGGCCCGCCGCGGTCACCGCCTGCCGATAGATGTCGTCGGTGACGTCGCCGGCGGCGAATACGCCCGGCACCGAAGTCGCGGTCGAATGCGCCGCGGTGATGATATAACCCGAGGGCTTCATCTCGAGTTGACCGGCGAACAATTCGGATGCCGGCTGATGGCCGATGGCAATGAAGACGCCGTCGGCGGCGTGCTCGGTGACGACGCCGGTCTTGAGGTTCTTGAGCGCAATGCGGCGGACCTTGAGCGGGTTCTCATCGCCCATCACGTCTTGCAGCACGGTGTCCCAGACGACCTCGATCTTGGGATGCTTGAACAGCCGGTCCTGCAGGATACGTTCGGCGCGGAAATGGTCGCGGCGGTGCACGACCGTTACCTTCGAAGCGAAATTGGTCAGGAACAGCGCTTCCTCGACCGCGGTGTTGCCGCCGCCGATCACGAAGACTTCCTTGTTCTTGTAGAAGAAGCCATCGCAGGTCGCGCAGGCCGAGACGCCGTAGCCTATGAACTTTTGCTCCGAGGGGAGGTCGAGCCAGCGCGCCTGGGCGCCGGTCGCCACGATCAGCGCGTCGGCGAGATAAACGTCGCCTGAGTCGCAGGTCAGCCGGAACGGCCGGGAGCCGAGTTCGACCTTGTTGACGTGGTCATAAACGATATTGGTGCCGACATGCTGGGCCTGGGCCTGCATCTGCTCCATGAGCCAGGGGCCCTGGATCACATCGGCGAAGCCCGGGTAGTTCTCGACATCGGTGGTGATGGTCAGTTGGCCGCCGGGCTGGATGCCCTGGATCAGGGTGGGCTGCAGCATGGCGCGCGAGGCATAGATTGCGGCGGTGTAGCCAGCCGGCCCCGAGCCGATAATCACGACTTTGGAATGGATCGTCTTGGACATGATGTATTTCGCCCCCTGAAGCGGTAGAGGAGTGGGGGCCCCGGCGATAATGACTGGCCCTCTGGGGAGAGCTTTCTGGCCCGGCTCAATCTATGGCTTTCTAGGAGCTATGCAAGATACGCAACCCGGGCGGTGCACAGCCTCGCATGACCGTGAATAGACGGCGCAACAATCTTTCGCGAAAGAATATTCCACTATATGGATATTCCGCCGGATCGACCGCCGTTCCCGCTAGGAGAGCCCCGTGCCAGCCAGCCTCGATGCCATCGACCGCAAGATCCTGAAGGAGTTGCAGGATGACGGTCGCATGACCAACGTCGAACTGGCGCGCCGCGTCGGTATATCAGCACCGCCCTGCCTCCGCCGGGTTCGGGCCCTGGAAGAGGCTGGCTACATCAAGGGCTATCGGGCGCTGCTCGACGAGAAGATGCTCGGTTACGAGGTGGTGGTCTTCGCCTTCGTACACCTCTCGAGCCAGGCGGAAACCGATCTCTCCGCCTTCGAATCCTTCGTACGCGCCCAGCCTTTGGTACGCGAATGCTGGATGCTGTCGGGCGAGATCGACTTCGTCCTCAAATGCGTGGCGCCGGACCTCAAGACCTTCCAGGCCTTCGTCGACAAGCTCACCGCCGGACCGAATGTGCGCAACGTCAAGACCTCGCTGACGCTGCGGCAGTCGAAGGACGCGGCGATGGTGCCGATGTGAGCTTTCTTGCCTGACTCATAAACAATGCGATGGTATTGGCATGCGCTCCGGCCGACAAGATGTCGCAGTGCACAATGTCTTGTTTTGCAATCTGGTTTGCCGCTTCGCGGGCCGGCGTAAATAAACAACTTATTCAATAAGCCTCTGTAGATTTCTGACGAATCCAGGGCGGCCTATATCGGTCGCTGAGCTTCTGGTCGGAATAAACGCGGAGGCGTCCCGCGCTGAAGAGCGCACGGGTGTTGCTGCGTCGGTCTCCAATCGTCAGGGAAAATCATGCTCAGATTCGACATTCGTGCGCGCCTTTACAGCGTGGTCGGCCTGGCCGCAGTCGGCTTGGTCATTATCGTTGCTGTCCTGGTCAACATGCAGACCACCAACACCGAAGCGCGGCGGCACCAGGAGCTCAAGGGACTGACCGATTCGGTCATGTCCCTGGTGGCCGGTGAGCACGCGCTCGCCCAGGCCGGCAAGATCAGCGACGCCGAAGCCCAGAAGCGGGCGCTCGAACTGATCTCGAGGATACGCTACGACGGCAACAACTATTTCTGGGTCAACGATCTGCATCCGAAGATGCTGATGCATCCGATCGCGAAGGATCTCGACGGCAAGGACCTCACCAATAACAAGGATCCGAACGGCCTCGCTCTCTTCGTGGAGTTCGTCAAGGTCGCCAAGGCGCACGGCGCCGGCTTTGTCGAATACATGTGGCCGAAGCCCGGTCTCACGCAGCCGGTCGAGAAGATCTCCTACGTCGCGCTGTTCAAGCCGTGGGGCTGGATCGTCGGCACCGGCGTCTACAACGACGATCTGAGGGCCGACCGCAATCGCGCCATCATGGTCGGCGGCATCGCCGGGCTCATCATCCTCCTGTTCGTGGTCGGCATATCGACCTACTTCATCCGCGATATCGTCAAGCGGACGTCGCAACTGCGCGAGGCGATGCGCGAGATGTCGAACGGCAATTTCGACGTCGTGCTGCCCGACGCCAGGCGCGCCGACGAGCTCGGGCAGATCTCCGAAGCAGCGAACCTGATCGTCGACCGGTTCGGCGACACCATCAACACCATCAAGGCGGCGACGAGCGAGATCAGCAACGCGTCGGCCGAGATTTCGACCAGCACCACCGATCTGTCGCAGCGGACGGAGGAGCAGGCTGCCAGCCTCGAGGAGACCTCGGCGTCGATGGAAGAAATGACCGCGACGGTCAGAAAGAATGCCGAGAACGCCAAGCAGGCCAGCGATCTGGCGAATGCGGCCTGCGGCGTCGCCGATCGCGGCGGCCAGGTTTCTGCCAAGACGGTCGCGGCCATGGCGAAGATCGAAGATTCGTCGCGGAAGATCGCCGACATTATCGGCGTGATCGACGAGATCGCGCGGCAAACCAACCTGCTCGCGCTCAATGCCGCGGTGGAAGCCGCGCGTGCCGGCGAGGCCGGCCGTGGCTTCGCCGTGGTGGCGACAGAAGTGCGCAGCCTCGCCCAGCGCTCGTCGCAGGCGGCAAAGGACATCAAGGATCTGATCACCAATTCGAGCGATCAGGTCAAAGAGGGTGTCGAACTGGTCAAGCTTGCCGGTGGTTCGCTCACCGAGATCCTGGACTCGATCAAGAGCGTTGCCGCCATCGTCTCCGAAATCGCCAATGCCAGCAACGAGCAGGCCATTGGCATCGAGGAAATCAACAAAGCGCTCACGCAAATGGACGAAGTCACCCAGCAGAACTCGGCGCTGGTGGAAGAAAACGCCGCCACCGCCAAGACGCTGGAAGACCAGTCGAAGGCGATGGACGACCGGGTGAGCTATTTCCGGATCGAAGCCGCCAGGGCGCAGG
>JAEZEY010000337.1 GCA_023432845.1 Pseudomonadota bacterium | reverse complement strand
CCGACCGTCGATGTCGTCGTGCTGACGGTGGCGTTGACATGGTTGTAGGTGTCGATGCCAACCGTGACGCCGCCGCCGATGTCGAAGCTCAGCGTGTTGTTGGTGAGCGTCGAGACGTTGCCGCCTGTGGTCTCGAACTCGCCGGCGGTGATCGAGGCGCCGGTCGCGTCGGAACGGGCCTGGGAGACGGTCGCCCGCAACTGCTGGACCAGCGAGGTGATCGCGGTCAGGCCGTTATTGGCGCTCTGGATGGTCTGGATGCCGCTCGTCATCGAATCGAGCAGGCCGCTGAGATCGCTGGCGCGAGCGCCCAGCGAGGACGAGGTGAAAAAGTTCAGCGGGTTGTCGAGGGCCGAGTTGACCTTCTTGCCGGTGGCAAGGCGGTTCTGGGTGGTCTGCATCAGCTGCGCGGTGTTCTGCAGCGAGAGCAGGTTCGCCCGCACGCCGGCGGACAGAGTGATATTCGTAGACATACTAAACAACCTTTCTGGTTTGCCATTCTGGCGGTCGAGCGCAAGCCGCCTTTCGGGCGGCATGAGCGTCGAAATCGACCCTCGCACGAAGTGCGTAACGGATCGTAAAAGTCGGTGGTTAACCGGCTATGTCGCCGGAAAATCAATGCAAAGCCGGATGCCGTGTTTGTTCACGGCCCGCTAACCTGTCTTAAAAAAATGCGTAGCTTTTCCGGCGCGACAGGCCGGTAAAATCGGAGGTGCAGCAGGCTATTTAAAAACTACAGTGACCGGCTGACCGACAGCGGTTGCGCGGCGCTCGCCGGCGGCTGATTGGCTCGGCCATTGGCCCCGTAAGTCGAAGGCGCCTGTTTGCGGGTGAGTTCGCCCGAAACACCACGAATGATGCCTTCGGAAACCGCGTGCGCCGTGGCGAGCACGGTCAGGTTCGTCTGCAGGAGATGGCTAAACGACTCGTGCCGCGTCTGCAGGCGCTCGAGTGCATCCGGTAACGAAGCCGAAACCATTTTGGCCGACGCCCGCAGCCGCTCGCTCTCGGCCGCGAAGCTCCGCGCCAATTCGACCTTCTCCTCATCGAGTTCCACTGCGGCGCGCAATTGGCCGGCGCGGACCCGCGCGGTTTCTTCGCTCACCAGCGTTTCCAGCCGGTCCATGATGGCATTGAGCCTGGCGATGGCGAGCCCGGATTCCTCGGCCGACTTGAACGGCGCCGGCGTCGGGGCGGGAGTGACGGTGCGAAACGGATGCGTCACGAGCGGATCTCCTGTTGGGCGAGCAGAGTGCTGTAGACCTGATCGGCGATACCGATGCCGCCGGATTTGGCGAAGCTCTTGGCGTATTCGTCCGTTAGGAACGAGCGCCAGACGCCGCCGGCTCCGGAGCCGCCGAACGGGCCTTCGCCGTCGATGCCGGTGAACATCTGCTGGAACATGTTGTTGAGGAACACGGCCTCGAAGTCTTCCGACGACTTCCTGGCACGAGCCTTCATCTGCTCGGGGGTGAAGCCATAGGCCGATTTGGCCTTGGCAACGCTCGCCTGACTCTTGAGCAGGTCAGTGGCCGACTGGCCGGGGAGGGGAAGCGAGATGCCGCCGAGTGCGCTCATCACATCACCTCGATGTCGGCCTGGATGGCGCCGGCGGACTTGATCGCCTGCAGGATGGCGATCATGTCGCGCGGTCCGATGCCGAGGGCATTGAGGCCATCGACCAGTTGCTGCAGAGAGATACCCTCATGCACGACGGCGAGCTGTTTGCCGGTTTCCTGCACGCCAATCCGGGTGCGCGGCACGACGACAGTCTGTGCGCCGCGCGGCGCGAAGGGATTGGGCTGGCTGACCTGCGGCGTCTCGGTGATGGTGACGGTGAGGTTGCCCTGCGCCACCGCGACCATGGACACGCGCACGTCGCGGCCCATGACGATGATGCCCGAACGCTCGTCGATGACGATCTTGGCGGCCGTATCGGGATCGATCTGCAACTGCTCGATCTCGGTGAGCAGCGAAATGACGTTGCCTTTGTACTGGTTCGGCACGGTGATGCCGACGGTGCCGGGGTCCAGCGACTCGGCGGTGGGCACGCCGATGTAATCGTTGATCGCCGCGGCGATGCGCTTGGCCGTGGTGAAATCCGGATTGCGCAGCGCCATGCGCAGCTGGTTCTGACGATTGAGATTGAAATCGATCTCGCGCTCGATCAGCGCGCCGTTGGCGATGCGGCCAACCGTCGGCACGCCGCGCACGATCTTGGCGGCCTCGCCTTCGGCCTGGAAACCGCCGATGGCCAGCGAGCCCTGCGCCACCGCATAGACATTGCCGTCGGCGCCGAGCAGCGGGGTGACCAGCAGCATGCCGCCCTGCAGGCTCTTGGCGTCGCCGAGCGACGAGACGGTGACGTCGATGCGCGTGCCCTGCGTGGCGAAGGCCGGCAGATTGGCGGTGACCATCACCGCGGCGACGTTGCCGGTGCGCAGCGTCTGGCCGCGGATATTGACGCCGAGGCGCTCCAGCATCGCCTGCAGCGATTGCCGGGTGAACGGAATGTTGTTGAGCGTATCGCCCGAACCGTTGAGGCCGACCACCAGGCCGTAGCCGATGAGCTGGTTCTGACGCACGCCTTCGATATTGGCGAGATCCTTGATGCGCGACGTCGCCCCGGCGTTTGCCAGGGTGAACAGGCTCAAGAGTGCCGTCACGAGGACGGTTCGGAACGTCGGCGTCATCACTGCTCCCCAATGTGACGTTTGACTTGGCTAGAGCGATGCGAACGCCGTGCCAACGGCACGCGCATGGCTAGGGCTTTGAAGAGACGTGCATTTTCTGGCCCAGCCTGTGCGGCGGACCGGCGCTTAACCCGGCAGTAACCGTACCGGTCGGCAGAAAATGCCGGGCCGTTTACGGCTCATTAACCATGAGCGGCGCAGGTTCACTGGCGTAGCGGGGCGTTTTGCGTCGTAGCGCGGGCGGGGAGCGCTCGCGTCACCATCGGGATCAAGCAAGGCGCCATGCGCATCACCGGATCGAACGCGGCCGCGCTATCGGCCACACCCACCGCCGCGCGGCGCGCGGGATCGGGCGGCACCTTCAGTTTGTCGGGGTTCGAGGCGACGACGACGCCGACGGCGCCCACGGCGCTGCGGTCGGTCGCTGGCCTGGACAGCCTGCTGGCGCTGCAAGGCGTCGAGGATCCGACCGAGAAGAGGAAGCGGGCCGTCGCCAGGGGCCGCACGGCGCTCGACGTGCTCGACGAACTCAAGCTCGGTATGATCGGCGGGTCGCTCGATGCCTCCACGATCGCCCGACTCAAGGTGGCGGCCGAAGGCCTGACTGAGGGCACCGGGGATCCGGGACTCGATGGCGTCATGGCCGAAATCGACCTGCGGGTGGCCGTGGAACTCGCGAAAGTTGCCCGCCGCTAACTACGGTGGTAGCGGCCGCCGGCGCGCTTCTCCCCCAAGTCATTGAACATTCACAATATTCAGACAGTCCACTGGGGCTGCGAGGATGTTGTCGCGCCCCATCGGGCGGTATATAAGCCAGCGCAATCTGGAGGGGATTTCTCGCGGCAGAAAGTAGAGCGGCGCAAAACTGCCGGACACTAGCAGTCAAGAAGAACACGATGGGAGTCGGTGGGATGTTGGCGAAAGTGAAGCCTTATCGGCCGTCCGATAAGGAGCCGTTTATGAATGAACGTCAGCGCGAATACTTTCGCGCGAAGCTGCTGCAATGGCGCGAGGATATCCTGAAGGAGGCCAAGGAAACACTCCAGCACCTCCAGGAGGAAAATCAGAATCACCCGGACCTGGCCGATCGGGCCTCGTCCGAAACCGACCGCTCCATCGAGCTGCGGGCCCGCGACCGGCAGCGCAAGCTGATCTCCAAGATCGACGAGGCCCTGGCCCGGATCGAGGACGGCACCTACGGCTACTGCGAGGAGACCGGCGAGCCGATCTCGCTACGCCGTCTCGAGGCCAGGCCGATTGCGACTTTGTCGGTCGAAGCGCAGGAGCGCCACGAGCGCCGCGAAAAGGTCTATCGCGACGACTGAGCGGCGCGCGGCTCCAACGAATTGAAATTGCCCGGCCGCCGCGCCGGGCAATTTTTTTTGGTCCCGACCAGGACTAGCGGCACGGATGCCGGCGGCCGTCATAGCCCAGATAGGTACCAGTCCTCGGATCGAACGAGCGGTAACGCGAGAAGCAATAGGCCAGCCAGTCGCTCCGCGGTCCATAGCCCGGTCGCACTATCGGGCCGTAATAGCCCGGCGGGTAGAACACCTGCGGGCCGTAGAACAACGGCGGCGGACCGCCATAGTAGTAATTGTAATAATAGCCGCGCGGGCCGTAATAACGCGGCTGCGAGGCGATGATGCCGCCGAGGATCAGACCGGTGGCAATGCCGGCGGCGATGCCGGCGCCACGGCGGCCCCGATAACGAACATCGATGATGTCGGGCGACGTCGCGGACTTGAGCGTCGCGATACTCGATGGCACTGGCGCGGCGGCGGCCGGTGCGGCCGTGCCGACAAGAAGGGCCGCAACACTGAGAGCGGCCGCTGTGCGGACGAACGGAGCATTCGCCATGGCTCATTTCTCCTTGTTTTGAGCTATTGTTTGAACAATCATTTTATCGCGACAGGGCGGCATTGATGCGGATCAATGTGCGTCTCCGAGAGAGAAGCGCGGCGAGCGTGGTAAGGTGATGACACCGGCGCCGCTCCGAATGTGGGCTTCGTTTTCAGACTGCAGGTATGTGGTGTGGCCCGAAATTTTGATCGGACCTTCGCATCACTCGGCCTCAGCCGTCGCCAGGCACGGATCGAGCACGACGTGATTGCGATCGAGGCGGCGATAGGCGCCGCGAAATTCGACAGTATCGCCGACCTTCATGTCGTTGCCTTCATAGGTCACGCACATCACGCGCAGGTCGGAGCAAACCACCAGATACCAGAGCGCGCCATCGGACTTGACCAAGGTGAGTTTGCCACTGATGGACAGATCGATGCGACCGCGATCGTCGGGCACGCCTTCGGCCATCGCCCGCAACTCGTCGCAGCGCGCCGATGATTGCGCCGGCGTCTCGGCCTGCGAGAAGGCGGGCCGGTTGGCGAAGATGTCGTCGGCGAGGGCTGGAGCGACGGCAAGCGACAGACTGATCAAGACGCGCCACATGGCTTGTTCCTGAATTGCAGGGCATTGTTGCGCAGTTCATTGC
>JAEZEY010000319.1 GCA_023432845.1 Pseudomonadota bacterium | reverse complement strand
GACAAGCGCCATGAGCGCCGCGCCCGCTATTGAAAGTTTCGAGTTCACCTCGCGTCGCACCAAGACCAACATCCCCGGATCAACTTTGCGCCAATCCTGTCACCAGCAAACAATCATCTTGTCCCTTAAGACCTATTTTGCGTCATCACAATGGCAGCGGCAACTCGGCCAGTGGCCGAGCGAGCAAATCCTTGCATCGAACCTGAGCGCGACGATCAAGCCTTCTTGACCCAACGGCCCTGCTCGTCCGGCTGCCAGTATGTGGCGGCGAAACCCTTGGTCTTGGCCTCGGTCCAGTAGCCGCGCGCCTGCGCCACCGCCTCGTCATCGTCGCCGTTGAACACCAGTACGATACGTTCGTAAGCCTCGGCATCCGCCGGCAGCCCGGCTCCGTCGATCAGGAACCGCACCGTCGCGGCATTCGGGTTGGTGTCGTTGACGGTCAGCAACACCGGCTGCTGCGCCGCTTCAGCCTCACGCCGGGTGCCGTGCGGCAGGAAGCCATCGTCGCGATAGGTCCACAGATGCGCATCGAGTGCCTCGATGCGCTCCTCGCTGGTGCCCTGCACCGCGACGCGCCAGCCGCGCGCTATCGACTTCTCGATCAGCGGCGTCAGCACGCCTTCGAGCTTCTGCCCCTGCAGGTGGTAGAAGAGAATTTCAGTCATGACTTCTGCATCATACGCGGGGCGGCAGACGTCGTCTCGACCCGACTTAATTTGGACACGTTTTGGTTGAGAGATATATTTTCTGCAATCGGGAGGATTTGTGATGAACCGAAAGGGTACATGCCATGCGTTCCTTCCGAGACATCGGCGTCGCGTCCGCGATGCTCATTCTGCTGACTGCGATTGACGCGCCGGCCTACGCGATCACCAAGCAACAGTGGACAAAAATCTGCGCGGACTCGTTGGGGTTGCGCAGCGCCCCCTCCCAGGACGACGTCAACGGCGCGGGCTTCCGCATGGATGACGGCGTTTCGCCGGAACTGTGCTTCAAACCGCCGCCGGGCAACTGGGACACGAGGCTCAAAGCCACGATCGATTTCATCAAGAACTATCCGACCTCTTCCGGCAACTATCTTCTGATCGCAATGCTCCGGGACCAGCGAGCGTTACTTCAACTCGTTCCCCAAGTGCAATTCAACGCACAAGCCGATCACGGCATTCACGCCCAAGACGCTCGGCGAGTACACAAAAGAAGAGCTGATCGAGTGGGTGAACGACAACATTCCGAAATAGCTCACCGCGACGGTTTGCCGTCGCAATTCGATCCGGCAATCGATCCCATAGCTGTTAGGAGAGCATTTCAACTAACGACACGGCGCGTGGCGGGCCGTGAAGAAATCCGCCGCCTCAGGGAGGGCTTTGTGGACCAGAAAGGAAATGTCCCATGCGAACCTTCCGAAACCTCTGCATCGCGCTGACGGTGCTTGCCAACATTGCCCTGACGACGCCGCAGGCCTCGGCGCTCACCCAGCAGCAATGGACCAACGTGTGTATGAACTTCCTCGGCTTGAGGAGCGGCGCCAATGCCGGCGACACCAACGGCGCCGGTTACGGCATGGATAACGGCAACGCCGTGCCGTTGAACTGCCTGCGGCCGCCGCCGGACAACTGGGATACGCTCCTCGAGACCACGATCTCGCTGATCAAGGGCTTTCCCAATTCGGGCGGGCGCTTTCTTCTGATCGTCGACCGCTGCCCCGGCCAGGCAGCCGACTATCCCGGCGCATTCCCGAAATACAACCATGTGAACGGCGCCGTGCAATTTGCGACGCCGCAAACCATGGCGAATTACACTGTCCAGCAACTGATCGACTGGGTGAACGCTACTCTGCCGTGAGAATCGCTGCTGACTGCCACGGCGCGTTCTCTCGTTGCGAGACGAGCGCGCCGCTCAGCTCTCGTAATAGTCTGCCACCAGGCGGTCGAGCAGACGCACGCCCCAGCCCGACGCCCAGCTCTTGTTGATGTCGTTCTGGCGCGAATCCATGCCGGTGCCGGCGATGTCGAGATGCGCCCACGGCGTCTTGTCGACGAAACGCTGGAGGAACTGCGCCGCGGTGATCGATCCGCCGGCGCGCGAGCCGCCGGTATTCTTCATGTCGGCGAACTTTGAATCAATCATCTTGTCGAACGCCTCCGACAGCGGCATGCGCCACACCAGTTCGCCGGTCGCCTCGCCGCTCGCGGTCAGCCGTTCGCTCAGTTCGTCATTGTTGGAAAACAGCCCCGCATACTCGTGGCCCAGGGCGACGATAATGGCACCCGTGAGCGTCGCGAGATTGACCATGAACTGCGGTTTGTACTTTTCCTTCGTGTACCAGAGCACGTCGGCAAGCACGAGGCGGCCTTCGGCATCGGTGTTGATGATTTCGATGGTCTGACCCGACATCGACTTGATGATGTCGCCCGGACGCTGTGCCTTGCCGTCGGGCATGTTCTCGACCAGACCGATGACGCCGATGGCGTTGACCTTGGCTTTGCGCGAGGCCAGCGCCTGCATGAGGCCGACGACGCAGGCCGCGCCCGCCATATCGCCCTTCATGTCCTCCATGCCGGCGGACGGCTTGATCGAAATGCCGCCGGTGTCGAAACACACGCCTTTGCCGATGAATGCGAGCGGCGCCTCGCCCTTCTTGCCGCCGTTCCAGCGCATCACCACGACGCGGCTTTCGCGCGCCGAGCCCTGGCCGACGCCGAGCAGTGCACCCATGCCGAGCTTCTTCAGCGCTGCCATGTTGAGCACCTCAACCGTGCAGCCGGCTTTCTTCAGAGCCACGGCGCGACGGGCGAACTCCTCGGGAAATAGGACGTTCGGCGGCTCATTGACCAGATCGCGCGCCATGAGCACGCCGCCAGCGACCGCCTCGCGGGCCACGAAAGCCTTGCGCGCGGCGGCGACATCACCCGCGGCGACGACGACGTTGCGCTTGCCAGCCGGCTTGTCATCCGGCTTGCGCTTGGTCTTGTACTGGTCGAAGGCGTAGGCGCGCAGCAGCATGCCAAGCGCCAGATCGGCGGCCTGCTCGGCAGTCATTCGGGCACCTTTGCCAACATCCTTGCCCTTGCCCGCCGCCGGCAGGTCGGCGACGACCATGGCGTCCCCCGCCTTGGGCAGCTTGCCCATGGCCGCACCGCCCAGCTTGACGAAGTCCTCCGCCTTCAGATCGGCGATCTTGCCGGTGCCGAGCACGACGAGACGGTCGACCTTCAGCCCTTCAGGCAAAATCAGTTCGAGGGCAGCGCCGCTCTTGCCGGTGAAGTTCTCTGCCTTGGCGGCGCGCGCGACCAGCGCCCCAGCCGCCCCAAGCGCGTCGGTCGCATTCTGTCCGAATTTCAACCCATCGTCGCAAAACACCACCAGCGCGCCACCCGGCTTGGGCGCAGTCGCGGGGCTAAACGAGATGCGGGGAGCTTCGGCCATGGCAGGTCCTTGGTCTGGAATGGAAAAAGGGCAACCCTCCCCATATGCGCTGCCGCAGGGGGCTCTGGAAAGGCCCGAAGGAGACCAAATCCGGCCTTTTCACCAGCCGCGGCCGGAGCCGGTCCCAGCTCTTGGTGACAGGCCCGGCCGACTTGCCAGAATCGGCGCCAAAGCGCTTGGTTCCAGCTACGAAAACCGGCCCGCCATTAACCAATTGTTGGGCATGTTCAAGGGCTTTGCCTTGGCGGAGCCATTTTGTGCGGCGAACAAGATTAACCAAAAGGGTCAGGTTAAGATTGCTGCGTCACGTTGCCGGATGGGGACTCGGCGCGGGGGCGTTTTCGGGGACCGGGGATCAAGACGCGCGCATGGGCTCCATCAGCCGCTATATCTTCCGCACCACCTTTGGTGCCTTCGCGCTCGTGCTCGTCAGCCTCACGGCGGTGATCTGGGTTACCCAGGCGCTGCGCGACATCGACATCATGACCAGCCAGGGCCAGACCATCCTGGTCTTCGTCGGCATTACCGGCTTGATCATCCCCCTGCTCGTGCTGGTGATCGCGCCGATCGCGCTTCTCATCGCCGTCGTCCATGTCCTCAACAAGCTGTCGACCGATTCCGAAATCATCGTCATGAACGCGGCCGGCATGTCGCCGTGGCGCCTGTTCCGCGCCTTCATGTCGGCAACGCTCATCGTCTCCGTTCTGGTGCTGACGATCAGCGCTTATTTCGCGCCGCAAGGCCTGCGCATGCTGCGCGACTGGCTGACTGAGGTGCGCGCCAATGTGGTCTCGACCATCGTACAGCCCGGCCGCTTCACCCAGATCGAAGCCAACGTCACAATCCATATCCGCGAGCGCCGCCCCAACGGGCAGCTCGTCGGCATCTTCCTTGACGATCGCCGCAATCCGAACGAGCGCATCACGGTGGTCGCGGAGCGTGGCGAACTGGTCGACAACGACGCCGGCACCTTTCTCGTCCTGCAGGATGGCATCGTGCAGCGTCAGGAGACGCGCAAGCCGGACCCGGCAATGGTGGTGTTCGACCGCTACGCCTTCGACTTGTCGCAATTTGCGGGAGGGACGCAGGCGGTCAAGTATTCGATCCGCGAGCGCTATCTGTGGCAGCTGCTGTTTCCAGACCCGAAAGACCAATATTACATCGAGCAGCCCGGCCAGTTCCGCGCCGAACTGCATGACAGGCTGGTGGCGCCGCTCTATCCCATCGCCTTCGTCATCATTGCCTTTGCTTATCTCGGCGCCCCTCGCACCACGCGGCAAAGCCGCAACATGTCGATGCTCGGTGCCGTTGGCGGCGTGGCCTTGCTGCGGCTCATCGGCTTTGCCTCGACCGTGCTCGGCGCCAACATGCCCATCATGCTGGTCCTGCAATACATCGCACTCGCCATTGCCATCGGCGGCGGGCTTTTCGTCATTCACCGCGGCGTAATCATCGAGCCGCCGGCGTTCCTCACCGGCTGGATCGAAACCGCGATGGCGCGTGTCCTGCGCCTGACCCAACGTGTGGCCGCGTCATGAGCGTCGTCGGCGGCACATTGGCGCGCTATTTTGCCGTTCGCTTCCTCAACACCGTACTTCTGGTGTTCGCGGGCATTTTCCTGCTCGTGGCGCTGCTCGACTATATCGAACTGATGCGCCGGGCCTCCGACATCCCGAACGTCTCCGGCATGATGGTTGCCAAGACCTCGCTGTATCGCGTGCCGCAAGTGACCGAGCGCATTCTACCGTTCTGCGTCCTCATCGGCGCCATGTCCTGCTATCTTAACCTGTCGCGCCGGCTGGAGCTGGTGGTGGCGCGCTCGGCCGGCATGTCGGCCTGGCAATTCGTGGCGCCGGCGCTGATTGTGGCCTTCCTACTCGGCGTCTTCGCGACCGCCGTCTATAATCCAATCTCTGCCATTCTGCAGGAGCGCTCCAAACGCTTCGAGGCCGAATTGTTCGGCCAGAATGCCGCCCAAAGCGGCGGACCGTTCTGGCTGAGCCAGAAGACCGATGACGGCACGGCCATCATCAATGCCGCTTCGAGCCGCGACCAGGGCGTGTCGCTGTTCGGCGTGACTGTCTACAGTTTCGACAATGAAGGTGGTTTCCGGCAGCGTATCGAGGCGCGCTCCGCCGTGCTCGAGCCCGGGGTATGGCACTTATTCAGCGCGCGTGTTTACGAAGTGCAGAAGCTGCCGCTCGAGCTGGCCGAGTTCCGGCTCAAGACGAGTCTCACGCCTGAGCAGGTTCGCGAAAGTTTTGCAACCCCCGAGACCGTGCCTTTTTGGGAATTGCCGCTGTATATCCGCATTGCCGAGCACGCTGGACTTGGCGCTGCAGGCTATAGATTGCAGTTCCAGAAGCTTCTCGCCCGGCCTTTCTTTCTGGCCGCCATGGTATTCCTTGCCGCGGCTGTAAGTTTACGGTTCTTCCGGTTCGGCGGCGTGCAAAAGATGGTTTTGGGTGGCGTCACCGCGGGCTTTCTGCTTTATATCCTGCAGAAGGTAACCGAGGACCTGAGCAAGGCCGACCTCATGCACCCTGTGGCAGCGGCCTGGCTGCCTGTGCTCGTGGGCGGCCTGACGGGGTTCATGGCTTTGTTGTATCAGGAGGACGGTTGATGGCGGTGCGCCCCAGCACTCGTCCGTCAGTGTCAGACCGCCGCTCCCGCGGCGTATGTCGCGTTTGGACAGCTCTTTTCCTGATCGTCTGCGGTCTCGGCGCGCTTGGCGCCGGCATGCCGGCGCCTGCCAGCGCGCAGACGCTCGATTTTCCGCCGCCGCCCCCGCCGCGCGCCAAATCCCCGGCCGCCATCGAGCGCGACAAGTCCGGCCAGAAGCAGATGCTCGTTCAGGCGAACGAGATCAATTACGACTACGCCAACAATCGCGTCGCAGCCGTCGGCAACGTGCAGCTTTACTATGGCGGCGCCACGATTGAAGCCGACAAGGTCACATACGACCAGAAGACCAAGCGCCTGCGCGCCGAGGGCAATGTCCGCCTCACCGAAGAGGACGGCAAGGTCACACACGGCCAGGTGATGGATCTCGCCGACGACTACCGTGACGGCTTCGTCGACTCGCTCCACGTCGAGACGCCGGATCGCACCCGTATGGCCGCCGCCCAGGCCGAGCGGACCGGCGGCAACTACACCGTGTTTCACAATGGCGTCTACACTGCCTGCGAGCCCTGCAAGGACAATCCGCAGAAGCCTCCGCTCTGGCAGGTGAAGGCCGCCCGGATCCTCCACGATCAGGGCGAGAAGATGATCTACTTCGAGGACGCCAGGCTGGAGTTCTTCGGCCAGCCGCTGATGTATCTGCCCTACTTCTCGGCGCCCGATCCGACGGTGAAGCGCAAGACCGGCTTCCTGATGCCGACGGTGTCGACAAACTCGAAGTATGGCACTGCGGTCGAGATCCCCTATTACTGGGCGCTGGCCCCCGACTACGACGCGACCATCGCGCCGATGATCACGACCAAACAGGGCGTACTGCTGCAGGGCGAATTCCGCCAGCGGCTCATCAACGGCGCCTATTCGATCCGCGCCGCCGGCATTCATCAGGCCGATCCGAGTTACTTCTACCGCAACGGCAATCCGACGCCGGGCTACCGCGACAACCGCGGCAGCGTCGAATCGAGCGGCCGCTTCGCCATCAATGACAAATGGGCGTGGGGCTGGGACGCGCTGCTGGTGTCCGACCGCACGTTCCTACAGGACTACAACCCGCGCCTGTCGCAGTACCGCGTCACCGATCCGCTGCAGACCGGCCTCTCCGAAGGCAAGTCCCAGCTCTACCTGACGGGCCGCGGCAGCCGCAGCTATTTCGACGCCCGCAGCATGTACTATCTCGGCTTCTCGGAATCGGACGTGCAGGCGCAAATCCCGGTCGTCCATCCGGTCATCGACTACGACTACACGGTCGATCGCCCGGTGGTCGGCGGCGAACTCGGCTTCAAGTTCAACTTCACCAGCCTATCGCGTACCCAGGCCAATTTCGACGCCGTCACCCGGACCGCGCAGCTCAGCGGCGAGTGCAACACCGCCGACGCGCGAGTGAAAAATTCGTCGAACTGTCTGTTGCGCGGCACCCCCGGCACCTTCAGCCGTTTCAGCGCAGAGGCCCACTGGAAGCGCAGCATCACCGACGGCCTGGGCCAGGTATTCACGCCATTCGCGTCGGTACGCGTCGACGCCGGCTCCATGGACGTGACGAACGACGCCAATGTCGGCAACTACGTCAACACCGGCCGCAGCGACCTCGTCCGCGCCATGCCGACCGTCGGCCTCGAATACCGCTTCCCCTTCATCAATGTCAGTTCCTGGGGCACGCAGACCGTCGAGCCGATCGCGCAGGTCATCGTTCGGCCGAACGAAACCCAAGTCGGCAAGTGGATCAACGAGGACGGCCAGAGCCTGATCTTCGCCGACACCAACCTGTTCAAGGTCGACAAGTTTTCTGGTTATGACCGCGTCGAAGGCGGCGGTCGCGTCAATTACGGCATCCAGTACACCGCCCAGTTCAACAAGGGCGGCTTCGTCAACGCCCTGTTCGGCCAGTCCTACAGCCTGTTCGGCCAGAACTCCTTCGCCGTCGCCGACAGCACAAATACCGGCCTCGAAAGCGGCCTCGACTCCCGCCAGTCCGACTACGTCGCCCGCCTTTCCTACCAGCCGACCAGCATTTTCACCTTCACCTCGCGCTTCCGCTTCGACCACAGCAGCTTTGCCATGCAGCGCATGGAGCTCGAGGCAAGCGCCAGCTTCGACCGCTGGAGCGGCTCGGTCATGTACGGCGACTACGCCGCCCAGCCGCTCATCGGCTTCCTCGACCGCCGCCAGGGCATCCTGGGGTCCGGCCAGTACAAGCTCGACGCCAACTGGGTGCTGCTCGGCCAGGCCCTCTACGATATCAACGACCGTAAATTCGCGCAGACACGGCTCGGCCTCGGTTATATCGACGATTGCCTCATCTTGGCCGTGAATTACATTACTAATTACACCTACAGCGGTAACGTCTCGAACAACCACACCGTGATGCTGCAGCTGAGCCTGCGCACGCTGGGCGGTACGTCCGTCAGCCAGGGTCTGAACGATCAGTGACGCCCGCCGCTGTAGCGGCCGCAAGGCGGACCGCGCAGTGCCCGACTACCCGAATACGTTGCCTGGACACGATGTTGAACTGGATATGATGGATCGAACGATGCCGGTGAAGCTGCGGAAATCTCCACGGAACAGATCCTGGATCGCTTGTGTGCTGGCCGGCGCGGCGTTCGCGGTTCTGCTCGCGCCCGCCCCCGCACGCGCCCAGGTCGTAGTGGTCGCCAACGGCTCGCCGATTACCGAACTCGACATCGCACAGCGCAGCAAGCTGATCGCCACCTCGACGCGCAAGACGCCGTCGCGCCAGGAAGTCATCAACGAGCTGATCGACGACCGGCTCAAGATCGCCAAGGCGAAATATTACGGCCTCGATGTCGGCGACAAGGAAGTCAACGCCGCCTATGAGAACATGGCGCAGCGCCAGCGTCTGTCGCCGGCTCAGTTCGACCAGATGCTCCAACGCAGCGGAATCTCGCCGGCCGCGCTCAAGGCGCGCCTGAAGGCCCAGATTGTGTGGAGCCAGTTGGTGCGCGGCCGCTTCGGCTCCAGCCTGCAGGTCGGCGACGCCGACGTCGCCAACGCCCTGCGCACCTCGAACCAGCAGGAAAGCGTCACCGGCTACGTCTATACGCTCTATCCGATCACCGTGATCATACCTTCCGGCTCCAGCCCCGGCGTCGCCGACGCCAAGCGGCGCGAGGCCGAGAACCTGCGCGGCCGTTTCACGAGCTGCGATTCCGGCATCCGGCTGGCGCGCGGCCTGCGCGACGTCGCCGTACGCGAGCCGGTCACCCGCAATTCCTCCGATCTTCCCGAGCAGCTCCGCGACATGCTGGCCCGCATCGAAATCGGCCGCTTGAGCGCGCCGGAGCCAACGCCGCAAGGCTGGCAGATGTTCGCGCTGTGCGGCAAACGCGAAAGCTTCGCCGACTCCCCCGCCAAGAAGGAAATGCGCGAGAAGCTCTACAACGAGCGCTACGAGGCGGAGTCCAAGAAGTTCCTCGAAGACATCCGCAAATCGGCGATGATCGAGTACAAATGACCCCCGGCTCCGGCCTTCCTCTGGCGCTTACCCTAGGCGAACCGGCGGGGATCGGACCCGAACTGACGCTCCAGGTTTGGAGCCGCCGCGCCGAACTTCATGTCCCGCCGTTCTATGTCATTGGCGATCCCGATCTCTTCCGCGAGCGAGCGCGCGCCCTCGGCCTCGACGTGCCGGTCAAGGCGATCATGGCGCCTGATGCCATCGCGACATTCGACCGGGCGCTGCCGGTGGCACCGCTCGACATCAAGGTCAGCGCCGGGCCCGGTACGCACGACGACACCAGCGCGCCGGCGGCGGTCACGTCGATCCGCCGCGCCGTCGCCGACGTCATGGCCGGCCGGGCCGCGGCCGTGGTCACCAATCCGATCGCGAAAAACGTGCTCTATCGCTCCGGCTTCGCCGAGCCGGGCCATACCGAATTCCTCGCCAGACTCGCCGAGGAAGAGACCGGCCGCCCCGCGCATCCGGTGATGCTCTTGTGGTCGCCCGAGCTCGCAGTGGTGCCGGTGACCATCCACCTGCCGCTTAGAGAGGTGGTCGGACGCCTGAGCAAGGACCTGATCGTCGAGACCGGCCGCATCGTCGCGCGCGATCTTGCCGACCGCTTCGGCATCGCGCGGCCGCGGCTGGCGATCGCCGGTCTCAACCCGCATGCCGGCGAAGACGGCGCACTCGGCGAAGAGGATCGCGACATCGTCGCCCCCGCCGTCGCAGCGCTGCGTAGCGAGGGCATCGACGCGGTCGGACCGCTGCCCGCCGATACGCTGTTCCACGCACGCGCCCGCGCCGGCTACGACGTCGCGCTGTGCATGTATCACGACCAGGCGCTGATCCCGATCAAGACGCTCGCTTTCGATCACGGCGTCAATGTTACGCTCGGTCTGCCATTCGTGCGCACTTCGCCCGATCACGGCACCGCTTTTGACATCGCCGGCACCGGCAAGGCCGACCCGTCGAGTCTTGTCGCCGCACTGACCCTCGCGGCGCGGCTGTCGGCGCGCACACCGCAGCTCGTGCCCACCCAGTAGGACGCAACATGGGCTCGATCGACGACCTGCCGCCACTGCGCGATGTGATCCGCAGGTACGAACTACGGCCGAAGAAATCGCTCGGCCAGAACTTTCTCCACGACCTCAATCTCACGGCACGCATCGCGCGCGCCGCCGAGCCTCTGGAATCCGTTACCGTCATTGAGGTTGGCCCCGGGCCGGGCGGACTGACGCGCGCGCTTCTGTCGCTTGGCGCCCGCCGCGTCGTCGCCATCGAGCGCGACGAACGCGCCCAAGGCGCCCTGCAAGAAATTGCCGATCACTATCCGGGCCGGCTCGAGATCGTGTCCGGTGACGCGCTGCAGGCCGACTACAACGCACTGGTCGGCCCCGAGCGCAGCCGCATTGTCGCCAACCTGCCCTACAATGTCGGCACGGCCCTTTTGATCCAGTGGCTCACCGCCGAGCCCTGGCCGCCGTTCTACGACCGCATGATTCTCATGTTTCAGCGCGAAGTCGCCGAGCGCATCGTCGCCCGCGTCGGTGATGACGCCTACGGCCGTCTCGCCGTGCTCTCCGGCTGGCGTTGCGAAGCGAAGATCCTGTTCGACGTCGCTCCGTCGGCCTTCGTGCCGCCGCCCAGTGTTACATCGTCGGTGGTGCGGCTCGACCCCCGCGAGCGGCCGATCCCGTGCGACCCGCAGGCCCTGCAGCGCGTCACCGAGGCCGCCTTCGGCCAGCGTCGCAAGATGCTGCGTCAGAGCCTCAAGTCGCTGGGCGTCGACGCCAATGCCCTGCTCGTCGCCGCCGATATCGCACCGACCGCGCGCGCCGAGGAGATCGACGTGCCGGGATTCGTCGCATTGGCGCAGGAATATGTGAAGTTGAAGAACGGGCGGATCGCATAATCCTCGTCATGGCCGGGGTTGTCCCGGCCATCCACACCTTGCTTATCGTCAAGACGTGGATGTCCGGCACAAGGCCGGGCATGACGCGCTTCTGGCTACGGCGTCAGGCCCTTCAATTCCGTCAGCAGCTTGGCAACGAAGTCATTGAGATTGGGCATCTTGACGCGCTTGAGGCGCTCGGCAGTCAGGATGGCACGCAGCCGGGCGAAGCTCTTGTCGAGATCGCGGTTCACGAGAATGTAGTCGTACTCGTTCCAGTGCTGGAATTCTTCCGCCGCGTTGCGCAATCGCTGCGCGATCACCGCATCGCTGTCCTCGGCGCGGCGCACCAGGCGCGACTTCAATTCCTGCGCCGACGGCGGCAGCACGAACACGGTGACGACGTCATCGCGCATTTTCTCGAGCAGCTGTCGCGTACCCTGCCAATCGATGTCGAACAACACGTCGCGGCCCTCGGCGAGCGCCCGCTCCACCGGCTCGCGCGGGGTGCCGTAGAAATTGCCGTGCACCTCGGCCCATTCGAGAAGTTCGCCGGAATCGCGCATCACCTCGAACTGACGCTTGGTCTTGAAGAAATAATGCACGCCCTCGATTTCGCTCGGCCGCTTCGCCCGCGTCGTCGCCGACACCGACAGGGCGAGCTTGCCGGGATAATCGATGTTTTCCTGCTCGAGCAGATTGCGCGTCAGCGTCGTCTTGCCGGCGCCGGACGGCGACGACAGCACCAGCATGATGCCACGGCGTGTGATGTCGGCTTCGTCGTTCATTCCAGGTTCTGCACCTGCTCGCGGAATTGCTCGACCACCGTCTTGAGCTCGAGGCCGATATTGGCGAGCTCAACGTCGTTCGCCTTGGCGGTCAGCGTATTCGATTCGCGGTTGAGTTCCTGCGCCAGAAAATCGAGACGGCGGCCGATCGGACCGCCTTCGGCGATCAGCTTGCGAGCCTGCGTGCCATGCGAGGCGAGCCGATCGAGCTCCTCGCGGATGTCGGCCTTGCTGGCCAGCAGGATCGCCTCCTGATAGAGCCGATCGTTGTCGAAACGCTGCGAAGCCTCGATCAGGTTCGCCACCTGCTCGGCAAGCCGGGCCTTGATCGCTTCCGGCTTGCGTCCCGGAGCAGTCTCGGCGCGGGCGGCGAGCTTACCGATCTCATCGAGCCGCGCCGTCAGGACTTTGCCCAGCGTGGCGCCTTCCGCGCGGCGCATCGCCACGAGTTCGGCGAGCGTCTTGTTGAAGCCAGCAATAACCGCCTGCTCCGCCGCCTGCCGCGCCTCGGGCGTGTCGTCGTCCTCCGTGATTTCGATGACGCCCTTGAGCGCGAGGATGCCATCCAGCGTCGGCCGTCCAGCGCCGACGATGCGATTGTCGATCTGGTCGAGCGTAGCGATGATGGCCGCCAGCACCGGCTCGTTGATCTTGACCTTCGGTACCCTGCCTTTGCGCTCAACGGTGAGATTGCCGTAGACGGTGCCGCGCGCCAGCGCATCGGTCGCGGCCTTGCGCGCCACGACCTCGACGGCATCCCAGCCCGGCGGCACGCGCAGCCGCACATCGAGGCCCTTGGCGTTGATCGACTTGATCTCCCAATTCCAGACATAGCCGCCGGCGGCCCCCTGGCCCCGCGCAAATCCGGTCATGCTCGACAAGGTCATTGAGGACAACTCACGTGCTATTCAGGCGAAAACCGGGGCGACCATAAAGCATCCGCCGGCGGCGAGGAAACGGTGCCGGGCCAGAAATGGAGAAAAAGGAAACCGCCTCGTTACCGTCGCAGATTCGCTTTTGGCTTCGGCTCCGGAGCCGGCCCAGGTGCCGGCGCTTCCGCCGCAGGGAGCGCTGCGGCCGGCGCCGCCGGTGCCGCACCATTGCCGCGCTCGATAGCGCGCAGCTTGGCGACGGCCTTCTGGTGTTCGGCGTAAGTGTCGGAGAATGTATGGCCGCCGGTCCCGTCGGCGACGAAGAACAACTCCTTGGTGCGCGCCGGATTGGCGGTGGCCTCCAGTGAAGCGCGGCCCGGATTCGCGATCGGTCCCGGCGGCAGGCCCTCGATCGTATAGGTATTGTACGGCGTGTGCTGCTCGATCTCGCTCTTCATGATCGGACGGCCGAGCGCGCCCTTGCCGCCGATCAGGCCGTAGATGATGGTCGGATCGGATTGCAGCTTCATCTTCGCCTTGAGGCGGTTGACGAAGACGGCAGCGACGCGCGTGCGCTCGTCGTCGCGGCCGGTTTCCTTTTCGACGATCGACGCCAGCGTAACAAGCTGCTCCGGCGTCTGGATCTGCGCCGGCAGATCGGGCGAGCGCCGCGCCCAGACTTCCTGGAGCACGCGCTTCTGCGCCTGCTGCATGCGCTGAAGAACCTGCTCGCGCGACATGCCGCGCGTGAACTTGTAAGTCTCCGGCAGCAGCGTGCCTTCGCGCGGAATTTCCTTGATCTGCCCCGACAGGGCATCCGTCTCGAGCAGGCGCTGCACGATCTGTTCGGAGGTCAGCCCTTCGGCCACCGTGAAGCTGTGCTGCACCACCTTGCCTTCGCTCAAGGTCTCGACCACGTCCGCCAGGCTCGCCTGCTTGGTGAACTTGTATTCGCCGTGCTTCAACGTCAGCCCGCGCGCCTTCAGGACGGCAACGCCGCCGATGAAAACGTAAGGCTGGTCGATGACGCCCTCACGCTTGAGGAGATCGGAGATGTCGCTGACGCCGTAACCCTGGGGAACGTTGACGATCTTGTCCTCGGCGAGCGGACCGGGGGCATCGAAGCGCTGCTTGCCGACATACAGCGCGGCGCCGCCGGCGAGCGCGATGAGGACGAGCAGCGTGAAGATGGCGTTGCCGAACACCACCATCGGGTGACGGACGCGGGCCGAATGACGCCGCGGCACCGGAACCATTTCCGGCTCGAGCGCGACGCGAGGCGAGCGGGGCAGCTTGTTGGCGGACGGCGGCGGCACCGCGCTGGCAGCGCTGCGCCCGGTCGAGCCGGGGCGCACGCCCGGCTGCCGGTCCTGGTCTGGTGGAAGATTGGCCAAAAGTCCGCTCTCGCTTTCCTAGCTCTTCAGGCTTCGCAACTCGCTTAACCCGACTTTCGATTCGCGCCTCTGACAGATCCGCCGGGCATCGGCGCGGCGTGGTCGCGCTCCGAGGGCCGCGGCGCGAAAGTATAAGAAGATTGCGCAGGTTAGAAGGAAATGTGGCGAAAGCGCGAGGCCGCGCTGCCCGATCTCCCATAACGAAGCGAATGGCCTCTTCCGCCACCGCAGCCGGCAGAGTTTCCCTCTCCTTCCGTCCCCCAAGCACCGTTCGCGGCAAGGTTAGCGCAGCCGCGGCGCAGCGCGCTAGCCGTTATACCGGCTGAAGATCAGCGAAGCGTTGGTGCCGCCGAAACCGAACGAATTCGACAGCGCCACATCCACATCGCGTTCGCGGGCCTTGTGCGGCACCAAATCAATCGGCGTGTCGACGGACGGATTGTCGAGGTTGATCGTCGGCGGCGCGACCTTGTCGCGGATGGCGAGGATCGAGAAAATTGCTTCGACCGCGCCGGCGGCGCCGAGCAGATGGCCGATGCACGACTTGGTCGACGACATCGAAACGTGCCCGGCATCGTTGCCGACCAGGCGCTGCACCGCGCCAAGCTCGATCTCGTCGCCGAGTGGCGTCGAGGTGCCGTGGGCGTTGATGTAGTCGATATCGCCCGGCGACAGCCCGGCGCGCTTGAGCGCCATCTTCATGCAGCGATAGGCGCCGTCGCCGTCCGGAGTCGGCGCGGTGATGTGATAGGCGTCGCCCGACAGGCCGTAGCCGACGAGTTCGCCGTAGATCCTGGCGCCGCGCGCCTTGGCATGCTCCAGCTCCTCGAGCACGACCGCGCCGGCGCCCTCGCCCATGACGAAGCCGTCGCGCGCCTTGTCGTAAGGACGCGAGGCCCGTGTCGGCTCCTCGTTGAAAGCGGTCGACAGCGCACGCAGCGCCGAGAAGCCGGCGAGCGACATTCTGTTCACGGGCGATTCCGCGCCACCCGCCACCATCACATCGGCATCGCCGAGCGCGATCATGCGGCCGGCATCGCCGATGGCATGTGCGCCGGTCGAGCAGGCGGTGACCACCGCGGAGTTCGGGCCCTTGAGGCCGTGCTCGATCGAGACGAAGCCGGAAGCAAGATTGATGATGCGGCCGGGAATGAAGAACGGCGAGACCCGCCGCGGCCCCTTCTCATGCAGGATGACGGCCGTCTCGGCGATGCCTTCAATACCGCCAATGCCGGAGCCAATCATGACGCCCGAGACGATCTTCTCTTCCTCGGTCTTCGGATGCCAGCCGGCATCGTCGAGCGCCTGCTTGGCCGCGCACATCGCATAGACGATGAAAGGATCGACCTTGCGTTGCTCTTTCGGCTCCATCCACTGATCGGGATTGTAGGTGCCGTTCGTGCCGTCGCCGCGCGGAATCATGCACGCGACCCTGGCGGCGATATCGGAGACCTCGAAGGTGTCGACCTTCTTCGCCCCGCTCTCGCCCTTCAGGATGCGCGACCAGGTCGCCTCGACGCCGCAACCCAGCGGCGTCAGCATTCCCATTCCGGTGACGACAACCCGTCTCATACCCGGCTCCGTGCAATATCGCTGACGCACGCAACCACATCGGCCGGCACCAGCGGACGGTGCGCGGCGCTGCGGATACAGTCTGCCCGCTCACGGCTCGGGCGGCGATCATCTGGAAAATCCGGACGCCACATGCCGCTATGCGGCAAGACAGCGTCCGGCCAGCCGATGTCCGGAAAGCCGATGCGCGGGAGCGTCAGTTCGCCCCGCAGCGTTCAGCTCTTGGCGTTCTTTTCGAGGAATTTGACGGCGTCGCCGACGGTGAGAATCGTCTCGGCGGCATCGTCGGGAATCTCGCAGCCGAACTCTTCCTCGAAGGCCATCACGAGCTCGACAGTGTCGAGACTGTCGGCGCCAAGATCATCGATAAAGCTTGCCCCTTCGGTCACCTTGTCGGGCTCGACGCCCAGGTGCTCCACGACGATCTTCTTCACCCGCTCGGCAACGTCACTCATCGGTCCAACCTCGTGCTTCATTAGAATTGGCTGCGCCCCGGTCGGTTCACAGCCATCGCGCTTCGGCCTCGTCGTGGTGACAGTGGCGTCTACGGCGTCGGATCGCGGAGCATCTGGCACCCTGTTTTCGGTGCATCAAGACTTCCGCCATCGGCCGCCCCAGCCGGGCCGAAATTCGGTTACCACACTTCAAATCCGTTGACTAGCAGCCCCAGTCTATTCGTTAGAGGGCTGAAAAGCCACGCAAATTCATCGCTTGTCGATACGCTCTCGGTATTGCTCGCACACGCCATTGCCCCGGCAACCGGCGTGCGGCGCCCTAGAACATGGCCATGCCGCCATTCACATGAATGGTCTGGCCGGTCACATAGGCCGCTTCGTCGGAGGCCAGATAGACCGCCGCCGCCGCCACGTCCAGCGGCGTGCCGAGTTTCCCCGCAGGAACCTTGGAAAGAATTGTCTCACGCTGCTTGTCGTTGAGCTTGTCGGTCATAGCGGACGTGATGATGCCCGGCGCGATGCAGTTCGCAGTGACGTTGCGCTTGGCGTATTCGGCGGCGACCGACTTCATCATGCCGACCATGCCGGCCTTCGACGCCGTGTAGTTGCCCTGCCCCGGATTGCCGGTGAAGCCGACCACCGATGAGATGCCGACGATGCGGCCATAGCGCCGGCGCATCATGCGCGACACCGCGGCGCGGGTCAGCCGGAAAGTCGCCGTGAGATTGACGGCGATGACCTTGTCCCAGTCCTCATCCTTGAGCTGAACGAACAGGTTATCCTTGTTGACGCCGGCGTTCGCCACGAGGATGTCGAGCTTCTCCATCTTCTCTTCGGCCGCCGGCACCAGCGCCTCGACCTGCTCCATATTGGACAGATCGCAGGGCAGCACATGGACGCGGCTGCCGAGATCGCCGGCGAGCTTGTCGAGAACTTCCTGACGCGTACCGGAGATGGCGACGGTGGCGCCCTGCGCATGCATCGCGCGCGCAATGGCTTCGCCGATGGCGCCGGTCGCGCCGGTGACCAGCGCGGTTTTTCCGTTGAGACTGAACATCAGTATTTCTCCCGGCCAAATCTTAAATCTTGAAGGCGCCAACATCGTCGGGCGTGCCGATCGATATCGTGGTCGCACCATCGGCGATGCGCTTATTGAGACCGGCCAGCACCTTGCCGGCACCGACTTCGTAGAATTGGGTCACGCCCTGCGCCGCCATGTAAGCGACGCATTCGCGCCAGCGCACCGTGCCCGTCACCTGCGCCACCAGCGACTTGACGATTTCGGCAGCCTCGCTGAGCGGGCTCGCGGTGACATTGGCAACCACCGGCACCGCCGGTTTGTTGACCTGAACCTTCGACAAGGCTTCCGCCATCACGTCGGCGGCGGGCTGCATCAGGGCGCAATGGAATGGCGCGGACACCTGCAGCAGCATTGCGCGCTTGGCGCCTTTGGTCTTGGCGATTTCGACGGCGCGTTCGATGGCCGCCTTGTCACCGGACACCACCACCTGACCGCCGCCATTGTCATTGGC